>JAQBYJ010000016.1 GCA_027622555.1 Verrucomicrobiota bacterium | reverse complement strand
AACAAATCGCTGGTCAGGTCGTTTTTTTACGCCCCAAGTGTAGCCTATGCTAAGGACTAGTCAGTAAGCGTGGCATTGCCACTCGCCATCCAGGCGCAAGAAGACGACGATGAAGATGATGTATTCGAGTTGAGCCCGTTCTCAATTGAAGCATCTGAAACCGATGGCTATATGGCTCAAACGACACTGGCTGGTTCCCGCGTTCGAACCAGCGTTCGGGATATCGGATCTTCCATCGCCATCATTACCTCCGAATACCTCCAAGACACCGGTGCTACTGATGGTGAGTCTCTGCTCGCCAACATCGGTAACGTGGAAGTCGGTGGTTCTCTCGGTAACTTCGCCAACTCAAATGGAGGTACCAGTACGTCTGAAACGCGTGAAAATCCACAGCGCGGTCAGCGTATCCGTGGTTTGGTAAGCGCTATTACCACTCGGGACTATTTCCAAACAGATATTCCATTTGATTCCTACAATACGACCCGCGTTACCGTTAACCGTGGTCCAAATTCGATTCTGTTCGGTTTAGGTTCTCCCGGGGGTGTTATCAACAACACCACTGCCAAAGCTCAAATCGGTACCGATAACGGAGAAATCAGTATCCGTGTAGACGCCCGTGGCGGACACCGGGAAAGCCTCAATGTGAACAAGACCGTCATTGAAGATCGCCTCGCCTTTCGTGTCGCCCTGTTGAATGATACTACAAAGTGGCAACAAAAACCAGCCCAGGAAACTGACGAACGCTTCTTCTTTGCCTGGGATGCCGTACTTCTCGCAAACGAAGGTGTCAGCTGGATCGGCAAAACCCGCTTCCGCGGTAGCTTTGAATCCGGCGAAATCAACCGGAACGCACCCGACGTGATTCCTCCCTCAGACGGATTCTCCGGCTGGTGGAATGGTCTGGGCGACCAGAATGATGTGAACCGTATCCTCGCCGTCCCTGGAGTCGGTTTCGCTGAAATCTCCAATCAGGCGTTAACTCAAGCGCAGGTGCTAGCCGCAGTAGCTGCTGGAGAACCTATTACCCCGGGTTTTGAAGGTACGCTCCAAGAGTTTGCAGAACTCGAAGGACAATTTATCCCAAGAAAAACGGTCGATCGCTTCAAGGTTTCCAGTCCACTTGGAAATGACCCGACCGAGGGCCACCGCAACAGCTCCCAGCAAACGGTACCCTACTTTCTTTATCCGGCGATTAACTACCTTAGTCACAATGACCCCACCCAGGGATGGACCGATCCGCAGTTGGCCGGTGTCCAGGGCGTGATGGGACGATTCAGATCACGGGTGAACTTTGCTGATGGACGGATAAGAAACATCACCCAAGACGTCCGCTGGTCCAACACACCCAACGGAGGCACTGGCTTCGTCAGATCCTCTCTTCAGAATCGTGATGTATTTGATTACCATAATATGAACTTCCTCGGAACCACCAGTGAGGTAACCCGCGATTTTGACATCAAAAATTTCTACCTGGAGCAAGATTTCTTCAATGGAATGATCGGTCTGGAAATTGCTTACGATGAGCAGACTGAAGAGCGTTTTACCCGTACCCCGTTCGATGGTGGAGATGACAAAACGATTTTCATCGATTTGTCGGAAAACCTTTCTTCAGGTGACGCCGACTTCGATGGCATAGCTGACCGCCACTTTAATGAAGCGCTTGGGCGTCCGGTCGTCCCTTACCTGGGAACGGTTGATACGGCGCGGACAAACGAGCAGGACACCTTCCGGGCCACCCTCTATGCTAGCTTGAACTTTGCCGATTACATGGACGGCAAGCTCGGCAAAATTCTGGGCAGCCACACCCTGACCGGCCTTTATGAGGATCGTGATAACTTGTTCTGGGAAAGAAGCCATCGTGGTTCCTGGTGGGCCGATAACAGCAAATGGCCCGGTAGCCCGGACATTTCCAACGGTCTGAGCGATAACTTTCGCCGGGTGGTTCGCAGTCAGATATACCTGGGTCCTGACACCCGGGGTTTTGCCAGTGCGGACGATGTGCGCATCGACGGATACCTGGATATATCAAGACAGGAGTTTCCCAAAATCGGTGATGAATATGGTATTTGGTATTTCGATAATGGCGAAAAGAAGGACAAAGTTGAGACTTGGCGAATTATCGAGAATATCTCTGGTGGCAACACCCAGATGTCCAACCTTGAGTCCTTTGCCTACAGTCTGAACAGTCGTTTCTTTGATGGGCACCTCGTCGGTATGTATGCTGAAAGGACGGATGAGCAAACCGTTTGGCAGCGAATCCAGGAAAATGTCAATTACGGCGATCCGGATGCACCAGGCGTCGTTCCTCTAAGAATCGACCGCCCTGGCACGAACGAAGAAGATGGCAATTTCAACATGGCACTGCTTGAGCTCGAACCAGAGCCAGCGACCCAGGATAAAGACGACACCACCACCTGGAGTGTGGTCGGCAAGCTCCCGGAAATGTGGTTTGAACTGCCTTTCGGCGCGGACCTCTACGGTCACTATTATGAAGCGGAAAGTTTTGTACCCGCTGGTATCTCCAACAACATCCTCAACCAGCCACTGGCCAGCCCTTTTGGTATCACTGAGGAATATGGTTTCACCCTGGAGCTGTTTGAGCGCCGCCTGGCCATTCGTTTCAACAAGTTTGAAACTTCCAGTGCCAACAACCGCACCAACCTCGGTGGTGGACTGGGAAATATCTCAGGACGGATCGGCTTCTACCTCGACCGGATCACTTCGGCCGACAATGACACGGCTACGACGCTGTATCCTCAAGGATTCAACGGATTTGGCGTTCCTCCGGATCCAGGATCAGATGCGGCTTTGACTCCAGACACGGTTCCAGACAACCGTCAACGCAAGAGCGGAACCGGTGCTGACCTCATGGGATTCACTTCGTTTGATCAATACTACGCGGCCATCATTGACGCCGTGCTTCCGGAACTGCAGTCGATTTATAATCACCGCATTCTTCGCGATGAAAATGGTCAAGCGTTTGAGGTTAGTGATCCCATCCGCGGACTGAACTCTACCCGGGACTTTGTAGCAACGGGAACGGAAATTGATATCGTGGGTCGCCTGACCGACAATATCAGCCTTTCCCTGAACTTCGCCGAGCAGACTACCGTAACCTCCAACACCGGTCCGGTGGCTGTTGAAATCGCATTCAAACAAGCTGAACGTCTACAACGTGCCGTCCCCACCTCACCTGGCGGATGGGCTCTGTGGGATCTTCGTGGCTCTCCCTTCCAGGTGGAGTCCGACCAGATCGGTCAACGCTTTACGAACCAAGTGCTGCGACCCATACTACTTGCGAAGGGTCTCGACGGAACGCAGAATCCGGAACAACGGAAATACCGTGTAAACGCAACCCTGCGCTACGACTTCAACGAAGGTATGCTTAAAGGCTTACAAGCAGGGATCACTGCCCGTTACCAGGATGAAGTGGCCGTTGGCTATCCAAATGTGTTGGCTGACGACGGCGAAACCGTTCTGCCGGATACCTTGAACCCTTTCTTTGGTCCTGACTCCCTTGATGGAGACCTCTTTGTGCGCTACCGCAAAAAGCTCACCGATAAGATCGACTGGACTATCCAGCTCAATGCACGGAATCTCTACCGTAGTGATGGTTCCGATGATATTCCAGTCAATATCAATCCTGATGGATCCGTTGCCGTCATCCGTGTTCCGGTTGAAGAGCAATACTTCCTGAGCAACACTTTCAGTTTCTAATTTTTTAACTGAAAAGATTTTTAAAGACCCGTCTCGAAAGAGGCGGGTTTTTTTATGTACGAAATGGAAAAGAAAGTTTGAAAGACGATTACCCTGAAGGGATACATGCCTTTCGCCCTAAACAACGGATCATATATCCTGAATCCCGCGAGCCACATTGTTAGGGTATTGCCTTGGAGACACACCAATCGTGTTCGTGAAGAAGCGGGAGAAGGATGACAAAGGAGAGAGTCCCACCTCAAAGGGAATGAAAAGCCAGAGCCGATTGGATTCCGCCAAGTGGATGAAGTGATGAAAATGATACGGAACAACCATCAGCGGTCCCTCGGGGCAGGATGCCGCCTTCAGCGGTAGCAAGATTAAGATGAAGTCCGGTTTATCGTCGCGCCATCAGACTTACTTGGCGCCTTTGCGCCGTTTTATTTGTTGAATATTAAAAGGCGTCCTGGCAATCCTGCCATAAAAGAAGAGCGGTGACGCGACACCTTTGTCAATTTCCACCTGGGTGAACTACGGAAGTAAATCTCCATTATTTTCGACCACAGATTACTTAGAGCAGCCAAGCCGCAACCAACGTTTAATTCGACCACAGATTGCTCAGATAAGCACAGATTTTGTAATGATCTCTTAACCACGAATGGACACCAAGTGACACGAATCATGAGGTAGGGACCGATCGCCGACTGTGTCGGGTCGAAGCTTTCAGCGTAGCCTGAGCGGTCCGATATCCTGAAAGGTTGGTTCGTTTATTACCAATCAACTTCAAAGATGCCAAGCTGGGGCTTGGCGTTCCCGGGGTGAATGCAGTTTCGGATTTCGGGTCTGATTCTTTGACTGAATAAATGATTCTTTACCCATGATTCTGTGAAAAAGAAATGCTTTCAGTTTTTGCGTAATTCTGCGCTTTTCGTAGTTTAAGCATTTTTCTTCGAACGTATTTTAATACTGGTTAATCGCGAGGTCACCGTGATGGGTTGAGACATGAACACGTTGCTTTAAAAACAAGATTCTACCGGAAAGTAGCAAGGATATCACGGATTTGATTAGACTCACGGGAATCAATTTCGCTCCAGCAACGGCACGGTCACAGTGGTGCAGTGAAGGAAGCCAAGGTCGGTTACCATGGAATCACAATTGATCCAATGGATTTTCGCATCTGGCCAGGCGCTTCGGTAGACCGCTTCTACTTCGGCTTCCCATTTGTTCAGCAGGGCGTTTTCCTCGGAGTCTGATGATGTGAACCTGGGAATTAGAAAAGCCTGTCTCCCATCCTTGGTATGCAGAAAGACGCTATTGATGTAGGATCGATAACGGGTGGCCGGTTCCGAGTAGTGGTCGATAAAGGCATCGAGTGGCAATTGACCGTAAAACCGCAAAACCGCATCGAAAGCCTTTGTGGAGCCGAAGTCGGCCGAGGGCATTTCCTGCTTTACTGCCGTCAAGACCTGTCGCTCGAGCTCTTTCAATTGGGTTTCGCTGATAAGGTTGATCATATCGGCTTCAACCAGTGCTTTTTCCAGAGCGTAGACCTTTATGAACTTCTGTTTTGCTTCGGACACGATTTCCTCCCGGTTTTTAAAGAGGATGGGCGGCATGGGGGCTTTCAGAATTTTGTGGTTGGGGAAGTGCTCACGCAGGTAGATCTCGTTTTGTTCGATAGCCCAACGCGCCTTTCGGTTCAGATCTGAGTGGTAAGCATTGATTTCCTTTTCTGCTGGTGCCCTGAAATCGGGGAGAACGACTGTCTCATGGTCCAGGAACTTAACGATCATATCGAGGTGGGGCACGGTCCGGCCCGGAAGGGCTTCCAGGATGTGAAGCTGCTGCGTTCCAAAGTAGCGCCGGAAAATGGATTCGAGTTCTGACCGGTTGCCACCATTGCGAACCAGCGTTTGGCGGGAAATAAACACGTTACCCTGGCCGTCGCTGATGAAATCGCCACCATCCATCGAAACCGGGGGCCGGGCGATATCGACCGGAATATTGAATTCGGTTTGAAGCAGGGCCGCGACCTCCGAAGGCATGGCGTCCCCATGCAGATTGAATAAGTCGCGGAGAGGATCGAGGGGCTCATCCGGATTCAACGCCCTTTCCTCGAGCGGCTTCATCATGTCACGGTAGACCGGATCGATAACCACCAATTGACCGTCGCTTCCAAACCCGAAAATCGGGCCAAAATCCCGGGTCCAGCGAAGCAGTTTCCGAGAATCGATGAAGCGGGTCTTTTCCAAGATCAACTCGATCCTGGGATGCTGGCTGATCAAGGACAGGAATTGGGCGTATTGCTTGTACTCCTCTTGATCGCCAAAGACGTAAATGTCCAAATAGTTGTGGGCAACGTCCAATATGCTAGCTAAGTTCCGGATGTTCTCGAGATCCTCCAATGCCTTAGAATAGGAAATGCTGAGAATCAGCGCCTGTTGGGCTTCCCATTCATTGGCCAGGCGGGAGAGCTCGATCGGAAGGGTGATTTTGAAGTGAGCATCGGCGTTGGGGGAGCTGAAGGATTGTTGGGTGTCTGGATTCCCGTTTATCGCGCGACCGTCATCCTTGCATCCAGATAGAAATACCAGTCCCAGAATCAGAACCGCCGCGAGTGGCACTAGCCACCAGCCCGGCGAAACTCCTCGCCTTGATTTGAGTGCCAATCGTTCCGTATTCATTCGTAGATTATCGCAATAGGGGGAAGCGGTAATATGCTCGCTACGCGCGAAAGGACGAGATTCCTGATTCTACGTCAACCCCTACGATTACTGATAGAAATTTTCTTTTTAGCGGCGCAGTCCATGGACTTTGCCCGGGGCAGGACGCAGAGGTAAGGATTTCAGGGAGAGGAGCAAAAACTGGCAACATAGATTGGTAGATTTGACGGTTCTTCTTTTAGTGGCAAAGGGATTTTACGAACGAATACTTGTTATGCGCCAGAATCATCCTAAAAGTCAATCGTTCGGAAATTGCTTCGCTTGAAGTAAAGAAAAGAGTTCAAGCAACACTATCCATAAGACGGCTGGCGTAGGGTTAATCCATTCCCATACCGGGCATTTTTTTGAAAAGCGGCTCCGATACTTCCGTGGTGAAACACCTTTAGTGAGATGCTTTTTGCTCAAATGAGATCTGCCCTTCTGCCAGAACGGACAAACTGCTTTCCGCAAAATTGTTCTGGATCGCATTACCGAAACCAGAGATAGTGGATTTCATAAACCGCTCGGCCTAAGCTCATGCATATTCTCCCACTAATAGTTGCGGCGACTGCCTTCTTGTATGGCTGTCAAAAACCCATCAACGAAACCGGATTCGCTAAAACCGCGATGTCCGATGAGGAGTTACTCGACTTTGTTCAATCCCAATCCTTCAAGTATTTCTGGGACTATGCCGAACCCAGTTCAGGGTTGGCACGCGAGAGATATCATCCTGATGGCGATTACCCTCTAAGCGACTCCAACATCGTGACTACCGGTGGCACAGGATTCGGAGTGATGGCTATACTTGTGGGAATTGAAAGAGGTTATATTGGCCGGGCAGAAGGCATCGCCAGATTGACCCGGATCGTGGACTTTCTTGAAAAGGCCGACCAGTTTCATGGCGTATGGCCACACTGGTTGAATGGAGAAACCGGAAAAACCAAACCATTTAGCAAAAAGGACGACGGAGGAGATCTGGTGGAAAGTTCTTTCTTAATTCAGGGGCTATTGTGCGTACGTCAATACTGCGACCAAAAGGTACCTAAGGAACGAAGATTGGCTGAACAAATTAATGCCCTTTGGCAAGAGATGGAATGGGACTGGTATACCCAAAAATCAGAAAACTTATATTGGCACTGGTCTCCCAACTATGGATTCGAAATGGATTTTGCGCTCAGAGGGTATAATGAAACTCTCATAACTCACGTGTTGGCAGCTTCCTCTCCGACCCATGGCACCCAAGCTGAAGTCTATCATCATTGCTGGGCGAGAGACGGCGCCGTGGAGGCCGAGGACACATACTATGGATTGGACCGGGTGCTTGATCATTACGATACCGATGACTCACCGGTTGGGCCGCTCTTTTGGGCTCATTATTCTTACCTCGGCCTGGACCCACGAAACCTGGAAGATGCATACGGAAATTATTGGGATCTGAACAGGAACCATGCTTTAACTCACTACCGCCATTGTGTTGAAAACCCGAACGGATACGGAGGTTATGGGGAAGATTGCTGGGGACTAACTTCCAGCTATTCACCCAAAAATGGAACCATCGGATACGCATCCCATCGGCCTGACAAAGATATTGGAGTTATTTCTCCAACTGCAGCCATCAGCTCGATACCCTACACTCCGGAAGAGTCGTTGAAGGCGATGCGTGGTTTTGTTGAAAATTACGGTGAGCTCTTGAATGGACCCGCCGGACTCTACGATGCCTTTCGCCCCGACGACGGTTGGGTTGCCCCAAGATACCTGGCAATCGACCAAGGGCCTATGATCGTAATGATCGAAAATTTCAGATCAGGTTTATTTTGGGATTTGTTTATGTCGTGCGAGGAAGTTCAGAGCGGCTTGGACAAACTTGGCTTTACTTATAAGAAGTGAAGTAGGAAACGCTCATTTTCAATTTTTGAAACCGCTCTAATTCCCAGTACCCTTGGCAACGTTATTGCGATACTGACGGGGAGACACGCCGATCGTATTAGCGAAGAAACGAGAAAATGATGACAGGGTCGTAAATCCCAACTCGAACGCAATATCGGTAAAACTCATTCGGGGATTTTGCATCAATTGGATAGCCAGGTGAGCTCGGAAATTTTTGATGTAAGCCCCAAGGCTAATGTTAAACTGTTGTCTGAAAACCGCCCGAAGATTACTTTCCGACATGTTCAGTTCCGATGCGATGTCCGACACGCTTTGCAGGGATCCTGCATTGGATGTGAGGCAGTTCTGAATTCCCCGGATTAGAGCATTCGAGGATCCTTTCACATTTCCCGAGAGCATTGCGACAGTTGGGTCATCCCTGACCTGCTCCCGCAAATGATTAATTAACATCGCACAGTCCAAGGTAAGCCGACGGTTAGAACGTTCACCGGACAGCTCTCTATAATGATTGATGATGCGCGCCAACAATTCATGGCAGCGTTGATCCATTTGGAGGATTCTATGCCGAAAGCCCTGCATGGCCGTCGGCAACTCCAGCTCAAATGTAATAAACAACCAAACCAGGTTGCGATCAGCCAAATCAATAAAGTGATGAAACTGGTAAGGGAAAACCATCAAAGCGTTTTCAGGCTTAAGCCGCCAATGAATCCCATCCACATTCATTGTGCCTTCCGTCATGAGGTTGAACACTAACACATAACGATGGTGAGGGTACCCATCGAACGATTTTCGCTGCAAGTCCTTGTTCGTTTTACGAGAGAACACGATCAGGTTGCGCGGGATACAAATATCCTCGGCCGAACGACCGGTAAAGTAGTCATCGGGAGAATTAAGACTTAGAGTATCCTGGATAAGAGAAAAACGCATAAATCAGCATTAAACGAATCGGAAACGCTAAGTTCAATGCAGTAATTGCTTAGTTTTTACCAGAATCAAAGTGATATAATTGAAATTCGAGATCACAATGAGTACTGAAGCAGAGCAATTTGAACGTATTTCAACCCGAGTTTTCCAGAATTCATCCGCCGCTGCCAGAATGGTCGCCAGTGAAATTGCCGACCTGATCAAACAAAGATCAAAAGAGGGAAAACAAGCCGTCTTAGGACTGGCAACCGGTTCAACCCCCCTCCCCGTTTACCAGGAATTGGTCAGACTGCATCGCGAGGAGAATCTGAGTTTTCGCAACGTCATCACGTTCAATTTGGACGAATATTACGGGCTCAATACCGACCACCCGGAAAGCTACCACCAATTCATGTGGCAACGCCTATTCAGCCAGGTAGATATCCCAAAAAATCAAGTACACCTCCCTTCCGGGACGATTGAACGCTCCAAGGTGTATGCTTCATGTGCTGCGTATGATGGGGAGATCGATAAAGTCGGTGGCCTGGATTACCAGATCCTGGGAATTGGCCGCACAGGGCATATTGGCTTTAACGAACCCGGGTCAACCCGCGATTCCAAAACACGGCTCGTTAGCCTCGATGCCCTCACCCGGCGTGATGCCGCCCGAGACTTTTTAGGCGAAGCCAATGTGCCTCGGTACGCAATTACCATGGGCGTAGGGACCATCCTCAAAGCCAAACGAATAGTCCTCATGGCTTGGGGCCAAGCGAAGGCGGGAGTCGTTCAACAAGCAGTGGAGGAAGCACCCAATGAAAACCTGCCCGCCGGTTTGCTGCAAGGTCACCCCGACGTACGATTTTTTATAGACGACCCTGCCTCAGAATTGTTAACCCGATTTCGTATTCCCTGGCTCGTTGGCCCGGTTGATTGGGATAAACGCACCATTCGCAAAGCCGTACTTTGGCTATCGAAAAAGACGCAGAAACCTATACTCAAACTTCAAGATTCCGACTACAACGAATTCGGCCTCGGCGAATTGCTGACCGAAGTCGGCCCTGCCTACGATCTGAACATAAGTGTCTTTAATCAAACCCAGCACACCATCACGGGTTGGCCAGGAGGAAAACCGAAAGCGGACGACAGTAATAGACCCGAACGAGCAAGCCCGTTCCCCAAGCGTGTCCTGGTACTCGCTCCAGAACCCGATGAAGATGTTCTTTGTATGGGCGGGACCATTCATCGTCTGAAGAATCAGGGCAGCGAAGTTAACCTAGCTTATCTAACCTCAGGCAACCTGGCCGTACCCGACAGTATGGCCCGGCAGATTCTTTCCCTCATGAGTGAAATGGAAACCCAACTAAATCTGAAAAAGGCTGAGGATTTTAGTTTGGGTCAGGTTGCTTCTGTATTACTTACTGAGCTTCAGGACTCCGCAAGTAATGCTGGGGATTCAAAATCCATTCGCCAGGTGAAGTCGCTTGTTCGCCGGAACGAAGCAGGTGACGCTTCTCACAATTTAAAAATCTCCAAAGAAAACCTACAATTCCTGGATCTTCCATTTTACGAAAACGGCCGTTACCGCGCATTTCACGCCACCGGTGAAGACAAGGACAAACTCGTGGCTCTCTTAAGGGAAGTGGAACCTCACCAGATATATTTCACCGGAGGGCACGCCGATCCCGGTTCCGTTTCAGGAATCAGCTATTACCTCCTCAAACAAGCACTTAAAGAAGTCGCTAAGGACCCATGGATCAAAGACACCTATCTTTGGAGTTACCGGGGCATTGGTCAAGAATGGCCACTTTTCGAAATCGATATGGCCGTGCCTCTTAGTCCGGATGAGCTTAACCTCAAGGTAGAAGCCAGTTTTCAATACCGTTCTCAACGGCGGCAATTCCCTTTACGGGATTCCGCGCACAAGGAAATCTGGCAACAAACCGATGAGCTTAACCGCAACACCGCGGCCGATTACGATGCGGTTGGCATGGCCGAATATGAAGCTATAGAAGCGTTCAAACGCATTAACCTGAACGAGATTCTCGAGTCTGAATAGCTCAACCTGACGACACTTTTCAAATGCTTCCATTCCACAATACAGAAACGGATATCTGGTTAAACAAAGATTTCTCGATTGAGCAGGCCCTCCAATCCACCACTCACCTTGCAATCGGAGCCCATCAGGACGATCTGGAGTTCATGGCTTACGAGGGTATATCGGCGTGTTTTGGAAATGACGGGAATTGGTTTACCGGTGTAACCATAACCGATGGACGGGGAAGCTCTCGCGTAGGCCCGTATTCAAGTTATAACAACGATGAGATTCGCGAAATCCGGCGAGAAGAACAACGCAAAGCAGCCGACATCGGTCAGTATGCGGCACAGTTTCAATTAGACTATCGGAGCAGTCAAATTAAAGGACCTGAACGCAAGGCGGTTACTGAAGATATCGCAAACATCCTGCTAAAAATGCGCCCGCAAACAGTCTACCTTCACCAGCCAGCCGATAAGCATGACACGCATGTCGCTGTGATGTCCGCTTCCATTGAAGCACTGCGACAAACTGCGAACCACCACATTCCAAAACGTATCATCGGTTGCGAGGTCTGGCGGGGCCTCGACTGGTTATCCGATTCGGAAAAAGTACCAATGGATTACGGTGCAAATCCGGAGCTCTTCGAAAAACTCACCCTTACCTTCGATTCTCAAATCACTGGCGGAAAACGCTACGATCTGGCGGTGCAAGGTCGGTGTCGCGCCAATGCGACCTTCTTCGATTCTCATAGTCCCGATCAGGCAGAACTCATTACTTGGGGAATCGACCTGACTCCACTCATCCACGACACTTCATTAACCATTTCTGATTTTATACTCGAACACCTAAACCAATTGACCCAGGACGTGAAGAGCCGGGTGCAACAATTTTCATGAGCGAAAAAACTACTACTCCCTTAAAGGGCATTCTTGTCGGCTGCGGATTCATGGGCGGCATGCACGCGCAAATTTATGCTCAACTCGAGGGCGTTGAACTGGTTGCGGCAGTCGATGCCAATACCGAATCCAGCGCCGCGAAACTACAATCCTTCGGAACACCAGCTCCCGTTTTCTCCAATTTGGAAGAAGCATTAGCCAACACCGACTGCGACTTCGTAGACATCTGCTTACCAACGAAGTTACATCGACCATTCGCCATAACCGCCATTGAGGCCGGCAAGGCTCTGTTTTGTGAAAAGCCTTTGGCTTTAACCATGGAAGAAGCAGGCGACATTCTTGCCGCAGCAAAGACTCATGGAACCATCGCTCAAGTCGGGCACTGTATCCGCTTTTGGCCCGAGTATCAGACTTTGATGGATTTTCACAAATCCGGCAGAGGAGGAAGATTGCTCAACCTTCACTTGATGCGTCGCGCCGGTCGCCCCGGTTACGGAGTCGACAACTGGCTCAACGATGCCAATCAGGCAGGAGGAGCAGCGCTCGACCTCCATATTCACGATACCGATTTTGTATTAGCGCTTCTCGGGCAACCGCTGACTTTCACCAGTCGGGTTACGGAGGATTACAGTGGTCCGGTTCATATCTTTAATCTCCTCGATTACGATGGCCTTACCGTTTCAACCGAAGGTGGTTGGAATTACCCAGCCAAGTGGGGTTTTCAAATGTCGTTTCAAGCTCTGTATGAAAATGCGGTGTTGGACTTCGATTCGAGTAACGGAAAAGGTCTCATGATCTGTGAAGGCGAAAACGAACCGCAACCTTTGGAAGTCGCCAAACCGGACTCTGGAGAATCGACCTCAGGCGAGGGCAATGTATCTGATCTCGGCGGTTATTATAACGAGCTCCTCTATTTCACCAATTGCCTAAAGGCTGGCATCGCGCCTACGATAGCTACGCTGGAAGATGCCCATGCTTCGCTTGCCCTTACGCTAAATGAAATTCAATCTGCCTGTGATAATAAATATGAAATGTAGGAGCAAACTTGTTCGCGACCGGTACGCCTGTTTATATTCGTGTCGCGAACAAGTTTGCTCCTACATTTTGAATCACCAATTCTTTCTTTTATGAAAAAATCTATAAGCATCTGGTCCTTCTACGGAGATTGGGACCTCAAACAGAAACTGCAAATTGCCAAGGACGCCGGTTTCGAAGGTTTTGAAATCGACGTAAGTGGAGACGGACCGATCAACCTGGATACCACGGAAACCGAGCTCGACCAGATAGCTGATCTCGCCAATGAAGTGGGTATCACGTTGAGCGGTTTGGCCACCGGCATGTATTGGGGATTAAATCCGGCCAGCGAAAATGAAGAAACCCGGGCCAATGCGCGGAAAGTATTAGACAAACAGATACGCACAGCTTCTCACCTGCATATTGATACCATTCTCGTCGTCCCTGGATCCGTAGGCGCCGATTTTATTCCCGGTTGCGAGGAGCTATCTTACGACAAAGTCTGGGAACGCGCGACCGCCTTCATCGAGCAAGCGGTACCGTTAGCGGAAGAATTGGGTGTAAATATCGGGATTGAAAACGTCTGGAACAAGTTCCTCTTAAGCCCGATGGAGATGAAGGTGTTTATAGACCAATTTGATACTCCCCACGTCGGGAGTTATTTCGATGCAGGAAATGTTCTGGCCACTGGTTATCCCGAACATTGGATTCCTATTCTTGGCGAACGGATCAAGCGTGTTCATTTTAAAGACTACCGCCGTGCGGTTGGTTCCGTGGATGGGTTTTGTGACCTCCTGTCAGGTGACGTCAATTGGCCCGCAGTTATGCAGGCCCTATCCGAAATTGGTTACGACGGCTGGGTCGCCGCCGAAATGATACCACCAGTACCGTTTTATAAATACGCACCTGAAACACTCATCGAAAACACCTCAAGAGCCATGGACAAAATATTCGCTCTGTGACTTTTTTTATGATTTTCTTTTACTGAACGAACTCCACGGCATCGCGAGGACGCGATGGCCCTACCCATTAGCTGTTATGGTAGGGCAACTGCGTCCCCGTAGTGCCGAAAACCACGACTGAAAATATTTCTCAATTATGCAACTTGAACTCATCGATTGGATTTTCATCATAGGATACTTCCTCGCCGTTATAGCTGTAGGATTAATTGTAGCAAAAGCGGCAGGAAAGGACAGCGGTCAGTTCTTCCTGGGAGGTCGGCAAATGCCCTGGTGGCTACTTGGCTTCTCTATGGTAGCGACAACATTCTCCACCGACACGCCGAACTTCGTAACCAATGTAGTCCGAATCGATGGCGTATCTGGAAACTGGATGTGGTGGGCATTCCTAATAACTGGAATGCTTACCGTTTTCCTATACGCCAAACTATGGCGACGATCTGAAGTGCTCACGGATATTGAGTTCTATGAATTACGATATAGTGGAAAGAGCGCTGCATTTTTAAGAGGATTTCGAGCCGTTTACTTAGGGGTTTTCTTTAACATAATGATTATGGCTGCGGTGTCATTGGCAGCCATAAAGATTGGCGGGGTCATGCTGGGCCTGAGTCCGTTACAATCCATCATGTGGGCTGGGCTTGCCACAGTTATATTTTCCTCCGCAGGAGGATTCCGTGGAGTTGTTTTCACAGATTTCCTCCTTTTCATAGTTGCGATGGTAGGTTCAATTGCAGCAGCGTATTTCGCTATTAGTCATGTGGAAATCGGATCGCTCAGCGAAATGCTGGAACATCCCAATGTAGCGGATAAACTTAGCTTTTTCCCGACCATTGAAAAAGATTCAACCGGCGCATGGACCGACGAGAGCCTCAACCTATGGATGACGCTGTTAATCATCCCTCTCGTAGTACAATGGTGGAGCGTTTGGTATCCTGGGGCCGAACCTGGTGGTGGCGGTTACGTCGCTCAACGCATGTTAGCAGCAAAAGATGAAAAACACGCCACCGGAGCGGTGCTTTTTTTCAATTTTGCCCACTACGGCCTACGTCCGTGGCCATGGATACTTGTAGCACTGGCTTCACTCATTGTGTTTCCAATGGATACAAAGGATGTCAGAGAACAAGCAGCCAATACCCTGGAGACCCCGGAAATGGTCATTCTTACAGAAAAGTTGAAAGACACTCCAGAACTAGTCAGTGATATCGAGAAACAAGTTTTAAGAGATCTTAATATTCAAAAGTCAGGTCTTACATCACTACGCCAGACCTTTTCAAATGAAGATGTCCCCGATGATAAACTAGGCCACGATCTTGCTTATCCGGCGATGCTAACCTTTCTTCCACACGGCTGGCTCGGGCTGGTTCTAGCATCATTGATTGCCGCCTACATGTCGACAATCTCAACCCACCTCAACTGGGGGTCTTCCTACGTTGCGAACGATTTCTACAAGCGCTTCCTCAAACCAGATGCCACAGAAAAACAACTGGTTACCGTCGGCCGTATTTCCACAGTAGCGATGATGATTCTGGCAGGGTTGTTGGCTCTCCAATTACAAGATGCGCTTGATACCTTTCAGATTTTACTCCAGGTCGGAGCCGGAACAGGACTCATATTTATACTTCGCTGGTTCTGGTGGCGTATCAACGCTTTCAGTGAACTGAGCGCCATGGTGGCTTCATTTGTCTTTGCCGTTGCTTTCAGAACGATTGAACACGGCATGCCTTGGTGGATGGAGCTCATTATAAGCATCGGCCTGACTACCGTTGTTTGGTTAACGGTTACCCTGATGACTCCTGCTTCGGATATGGAAACCCTAAAGAGCTTTTATAAAAAAGCTCGTCCCGGTGGAAACGGTTGGAAACCGGTTCGAAACCAACTAGACAACCTTTCAAAAAGTGAATCCTTGGCACCTCAAATACTCAATGTATTCATCGGCGTCTTTTCCGTTTACGGATTTCTGTTTGGTATAGGGAAAGTGATTTATGGAAACTACCTGATGGGTTTTGGCTTACTTGTCATCGCATCAGTACTTGGACTGCGGTTAATTTCGAAACAATCACAATCATGAACTGGAGACGTTTCTGTAGGAGCATACTTGTTCGCGCCCCCTTTGCCTGTGTCGACTTAAAAGTCGCGAACAAGTTTGCTCCTACAATTTTAGCTGTAGCGACAACACTGGCATTTATTTCAGGTTGTAGGTCGAATGAAACATCAAACTACGAAAAACCCAACATCATCCTCATCGTTTCGGATGACCAAGGCTATGCGGACATGTCGATCGCTGGAACTCTCGACGATGTTTCTACACCAAATATTGATCGTCTGGCATCGCAAGGAACACGTTTCACCCAGGCCTATGCCAGCTCCCCTATTTGCAACACCTCACGCTGCGGGATAATCACAGGTGCCTATCAGCAACGATTCGGCATGCAATGGTATGGTGGCCCCGGAATTACCAATTGGGACAACCAGACTTTGGCCGAGCTTCTAAAAAAAGCAGGTTATACCAACGGCTATGTTGGCAAAGTCCATTACGGCTCCCCCAATGGACCTGGAACCCGAAACTTTCCATTGGAACATGGTTTCGATGAATTTTTCGGATCTGAAAATGCGCGTATCCATTATCTGAAACACAGTCAGAAAATGATCGACGAATTCGATGCACTGAGAGCAACGAATCCTGAGCCGAGCAATTCCTGGGGGATGGGACCGTTTCGTGACGGCCTGGACGAAGTGGATATGGAAGGCATGAGCACTGAAATATTTGGTGAAAAAGCCAGAGATTTCATAACCCGCCAAAAGGAGAATCCGTTTTTCTTGTACCTCTCTTTCAATGCGGTTCACAATTTCACGCATCAACTCCCTCAGGAGTACCTCGATGAGCACGGACTGAAGGACTACGGAGACTGGGATCCAAAAAAAGAACCTTACATCCATTGGTATCGCCGATCAAGGCGGCCAAATAATCCCGATGGGCGTGCGCATTATTTAGGCCAGCTTCATTACCTGGACCAGGAGGTCGGACGGATATTGAAACAGGTCGAAGATCTGGGGTTAAGTGAAAACACCTTGGTAATTTATATCGGTGACAACGGAGGCTCCACTCCTATTTATGCCGACAACAGTCCCCTTCGTGGAAGTAAATTCACGCTCTACGAAGGTGGAACGCGCGTGCCAATGATTGTGAGCTGGCCCGGCACTCTTCCACAAAATGCGGTTTCGGATAATGTCGTCAGTGCCCTCGATCTTCTTCCAACTTTCTGCAATCTTACCGGGCAAGCGATACCCGCTTTTGCCGACGGATTGAATTTGATGCCACTCTTAACCGGTACTGATCCAAAGCTTGAGCACGACGTGCTACATTGGAAAACTGCGGATGAGTGGTCGGTTCGAAAGGGCGACTGGAAATTGCATCAAGTGGATGGTCCCGGTTCTTCCGAAACGGAAATGGTCGAGCTCGAGTTGGGCACCTTTCTGCGCAATCTTCGTGCGGATCCCTCAGAATCAATCAACTACCTTGATCAACACCCCGAAATCCTGGCTGAGCTCGGGAAGCTTCATGAAGCTTGGTTAGCCACCTTGCCTGTCAGCAACAGCAATGTGCCTTCACCGACCGAATGGGCCGAGCCACCCGGAAAAAAATAGAACTATCACAATCATTGCCCTAATACGAATTAACGTTTAAAAAATTATCATGAACTTCATTAACGAGTCTCGTCGTGGTTTCTTCAAAAAAGTAACCGGGTTAACCACAGGATTATTGGCTGCCTCAAGTAGTCGTCTGGCCAGTGCTCCAGCCCGACCGTCGGGAGCCCGTTACATGGGTGACTTTGCCGCACCTAAAATCGAGACCGTCCGCATAGCGTTTATTGGTGTCGGAGCTCGTGGTGTTGAGCATGCCAAACAACTCGCTGCGATCGAAGGATCCGAAGTCGTGGCCATCTGCGATCTTTTCGAAGACTACGCACTGCGCTCCAATAAAAATTGTGAAGAGGCCGGAAAGGGTAAACGGCACAAAAACATTCAACTGTTTCACGGTGAGAAAAACTTGTGGAAGAAGATGCTTCAGGAAGTTAAACCTGACGCGGTCTTCATAGCGACACCGTGGAAAGATCATGCACCCATGGCTATTGAAACGATGAAGCGTGGAGCGCACGCATTTGTTGAAGTGCCGTTAGGTCTTACGAACGAGGAACTCTGGAAACTCGTCGATACCTCCGAGGCAACAGGCAAGCACTGCATGATGATGGAGAACGTAAATTACGGTCGTGAAGAACTGTTATATCTCAATCTCTGTCGCAAAGGCATAATTGGCGAGCTACTCCACGGTGAAGCCTCTTACATTCATGAGCTGCGTTTTCAAATGGAAGAAGTCAAACGGGCAACCGGTTCCTGGAGAACCTTTTATTATGCCATGGGAAACGGAAATTTGTATCCCACGCATGGTCTAGGCCCCGTCGCCCAGTACATGAACCTTGCTCGTGGTGAGGATAACTTCGATCGCCTGGTTTCGTTTTCATCTCCTGCGAAAGGCCGCGCATTATATGCTGAAAAGAACTACCCGGCCGATCATCAATGGAACCAGCTCAGTTACGAATGCGGAGATATGAATACCTCCATCATTAAAACTAAGCTGGGTCGTACGATTATGGTACAGTGGGATGAAACGAGTCCCCGCCCCTACACACGATTAAACCTCATTCAGGGCACCAAGGGAACTTTGACTGGCTACCCTACCCGTATTGCACTCGAAGGCGGAGTGCCTGGAGCGACCAAAGATCATCACCATTGGGCCGAGGGAGAAAAGCTTGAAGCCTTCATGGAGGAACATGATCACCCTCTTTACAAACGTATGGGCTCACTCGCGGAAAGAATGGGCGGACACGGGGGCATGGACTTTCTCATGCGCTACCGCATCATCGATTGTTTGCGCAATGGCGAGCCACTCGACCAAAACCTCTACGAAGGTTGTTTCTGGAGTGCCGTCAGTCCGTTGAGCGAAGCCTCGATAGCCGAAGATGGTTCCTCGCAAAAGTTTCCAGACTTCACCCGCGGTCAGTGGAGGAAAACACTGCCCCTGGGAATTGTTTCGTAACTTCCATCGAACAACTGAAATGAGTTCACCTGACTCTTCCACTCAACAACCAGAGAGACTTCTGTCCCTGGATCTGTTTCGTGGTCTGGTCATGTTCCTCTTGGTAGCTGAAGGAGCAGGCATCTACAGAGCTCTCACCAAGGTAACTGGCGAAGACAGTTTCTTGAGCCCTTTCCTCATTCAGTTTACTCACCATCCCTGGCATGGGTTGCGTGCTTGGGATCTGGTGCAACCTGCCTTCATGTTTATCGTAGGGGTGGCCATGTTTTACTCCATCAACAAACGTCAAAACCGGGGTGATTCCTGGGGGATCATCGGGAAACATATTTATATACGTTGTCTACTTCTACTTATTTTTGGAACCGGCCTGCACTGTGTCTACGCGGGAGAGATGGTTTGGATTTTGCGCAACGTGCTCGCGCAATTGGCATTCACCATATTGATTACTTTCTGGGTCTTCCGACTACCCTGGAAAACTCAGCTTGGCATATCTATCGGGCTGATACTCATCACAGATATAAGCTACCGGGTCTTTCCACTCGAGGGATTCAATCATCCTTATACTCCCGGTGAAAACTTTGGCACCTGGATGGACACGGTGCTACGAAACCCAATTGCAGGAGGCCATTGGGTAGCGATTAACTTTGTTCCTACAGCCGCCCATACGATTTGGGGAGCCTTGATTGGGCAAATGCTAATTAGCAGCAAGCCTACTCAACACAAATTGAAGATCCTGGTATACGCAGGCCTGGGCGGACTGATTTTAGGTTATCTGCTAAACTGGGGCTTTGGTAGCGAGACCTTGCGTATCCCAATCATTAAACGCATTTGCACAGGCTCCTTTATCTACGCCAGCGGCGGTTGGTGCCTTTTGATTTTGGCACTTTTTTATTACGCAATCGATATGCGTGCCTGGAAACCCAATTGGCTGTATATCATCAACGTCGTTGGAACGAATTCGATTTTCATCTACATGACTACTCAGTTGTTGGCAGGGAAATGGCTAGGCCCCAACGTAGAGATTTACACCAACGGCATCCTGGGTCGCATCGGCTTCAATCCAACGTGGGTAGAACTTTCAACAGCCTTGATCAGCTGGTTTATTCTATGGTATTTGTGCCACTGGCTTTACAAGAAAAAGATCTTCCTGAAAATTTAAGCATCTCCCCAATCATGAAAACATACCTCGCCCCTTTGCTCGGATCACTTGCTATCCTTCTGGGCTTCATCGCCTGTGGTCCAAAAGACTCAACCGAAAAAGCTGCTCCCGCTAGGCCACCCAACATCATTTACATTCTTGCCGATGACCTGGGCTACAATGAGCTCGGTTCATACGGTCAAACGTTGATTGAAACACCGAACCTCGACGCCTTGGCAGCTGGCGGCATCCGCTTCACCAACCACTACGCCGGCTCCCCGGTCTGTGCGCCCTCGCGTTGTGTTTTATTAACGGGTAAACATAGCGGACACGCCTATATTCGAGGCAATGACGAATGGACTGAACGGGGAGACACCTGGGATTTTGCGGCGGCAGTAAAAGATCCGAATCTCGAAGGCCAACGACCAATTCCTCCTGGCACCACAACCATTGGAAGCTTGCTACAAACAGCCGGTTACAAAACAGCCCTCGTCGGCAAGTGGGGCCTGGGAGCACCGTTGACCGAAGGGATACCCAACAAGCAAGGGTTCGATTTCTTTTATGGCTACAACTGCCAGAGACAGGCACATACTTACTATCCGGTTCACCTGTGGAGAAATGAAGAGAAACACATGTTGGCAAATGAATTGGTAAAGCCACAAACACTACTGGACGAAGGAGCAAATCCAAATGCTCCATCCAGTTATGCGAAGTATCAACTAGCTGAGTACGCACCTGAGCTCATGCTCAAAGAAGCTCGCGACTTTATTTCCACCAACAAAGACATCCCCTTCTTTCTCTACTTTGCTTCGCCACTTTCTCATGTCCCTTTACAAGCACCACAACGCTGGGTCGATTATTATACCAAAAAATTTGGACCAGAAGAACCTTACCTGGGGGAAAATAGTTATTTCCCAAACCGAACCCCACGAGCGACCTACGCAGCGATGGTTTCTTACCTGGACGAATCAGTGGGTAGGCTAATTGAAACCTTAAAGGAGACCGGACAATACGAAAACACCCTGATTGTTTTTTCGAGTGACAACGGCCCCACCTACAACGGAGGTAGCGATTCAGTTTATTTTAACAGCGCTGCGCCGTTTAAAGGCGTATACGGTTACGCAAAAGGATTTGTTAACGAGGGAGGCATCCGAGTGCCGATGATCGCCAACTGGCCAGGCAAAATAGCACCTGGTCAAACCTCCGGACACATCTCCGCATTCTGGGATGTACTACCCACTCTTTGCGAAGTCTCAGGCGTAACACCTCCAGAGGATACGGATGGTATCAGTTTTCTGCCTACGCTTCTGGGAACAGCTGCACAAGTAACTCATGAATTTCTATATTGGGAGTTTCCATCCTACACAGGCCAGCAGGCAGTACGCATGGGCAAGTGGAAAGCCATGCGCAAAAACATCTTCAATGGTAATCTCAAGGTGGAACTCTATGATCTCGAAACGGATCCCGCCGAGCAACGTAATGTGGCAGCAGCGCATCCGGACGTCGTCGCTCAAATCGAAACTATACTTTTGAAAGAACACACACCGGCCGAGCTGGAGAAATTCAAAATCAAACAACTGGGAGACTAGCCTGCGTCATACTTGACAATTGACTAGTGACCCTCTCCGATTACTCCCTCGACTGCCTGGTTAGCTACTTTAATTCTTTGATCTTCGAGATATGCCGAGAGTATTTCGTTCATCGATAATGAATATGTTCCCGCAACCGACAATGTAAGTAAGATCGAATACAGGGTTTTCTAGATGATCTGCACCGAGAGCTGACATAAGCACAGCTCTAAGGAACTCAGTTCTTTCTGAAGCTATATTGGGGGAGGTATCAACGACAACGAGCCAATTTTTTTCGAACGATTCGATTTCACCGGTTTTTAGTTTGTCTGCCTTTCCCTTGATTCGTTGAGCGACTCGATTGGCCCACCTGACATCTGAAATCTCAGATTTTGCTGCTGATGGCTCGGAGATCTTATCAAGAAGTTCGTTGTTGGCTATTCTCGATTCCTTAGGGCGATCTCGCAGATCACTAGAGCAAAAACTTTCCAATCCTGCTTTCTTCGCAATCACGGTAGCTCTTTTTTGTTCTTCAGGACATCCTTCTGTAAGTTCTATTCCTGTCTTCATTCCCTGATAAGTTACAACAACGTCGGGCTTATCTCGCTGAATGGGGTCATCGAGCACGTATCCGGTTGCTTCCACGAAGTAATCAAAATGAAGTCTTTCTAGTTCGGTATCGGGCATTTTCTTAAGCTAACGCCTAGGATACTAATGGAGGGGAGGCGGAGCCTTCCCGGAATTTAGTAATCCGGTTTGTTCGCATCTATCAGTTCGGACTGTCAGAGATTCAGATACCCAATAGATCTCAATCTCGAGTTTATTCAATGCATCTCTAATTCTTTCAATCATTTCGATATGGTCACTGTTATCGGGTAAGGCTATTCCTACTGCACACTGATATTTCTGCTTCATCATTGCAGCACGAAAAAAAGCATTGGCAACATGATCCTTTACTTGGTTCCTCGTGAAAGCCAAACCGTAGCGAGATGTATGCTCTTTGGATGAACCTTCGCCCTTCGCCTCAATTCGTAATTCATTTGATCCAAGAACTGCGGCAATGTCATCACCATGAGCAGTTCCTTCGCAAGTGGAAATGATGTCCCAACCCTTAGCCACAAGATGATTTGCAACGACTTTTACGATGATGTCTTCGTAACGCATTTCTTTAGCGAACAGTGTTTTTCTAATTAACTCAGTTAATTATAACATGGTTGAGGTTGAGGGGTTTGGAGCAATGGCTTCATGGTCTTAAACCCAATAAAAACAAGGAGTTACAATCGTGCAAGTTTGAAAATCTGCGAAATATCAAACCAGAAATAGATTAACTCAAACTAGGATTTTCGACGAGTTAACTAAAACGTGGTCGGAGAAGAGCTAAAAAAGATGGAATATTTAAACAATATCCAGACCCTTAAGAGGAAAAATATCCAGGTGTATTCTAGTTCAGAGGTGTCCCTTCGTGCTCCAAGTAGTTAACAATTCATGGCCATTCTCGCTATGACTTATTTTGGGGAAACATAAACTCGTCTCAATTTTCAAATTGGTCAGATGCTTTGTTAGCAAATGGCAATGGAGGAGATTTGAAGTGCTGATATGATACACTATCAAACAACAAATGATCAAATGGGCAGCTCATTTTAGGACAGACGGCTTTGAGGGATCTGTACGGCAACCAACAGGGCCATGAGTCTATTGTCAATTTTCTAGCCGAGTTTGAATCTCTGGATTCCATCTTTAATCGAATACTGAAACTCAACAAAACGGCGGGTCATTGAGTTTTCGAAACAGCGCTTACAACCGTGTTTAAAATCAGTGTGTAGGCATCGTTAATTTCAATATTGGCTTTCCAGTTTTCCCGGTCGGGCGCGGATTTGGGCGCATCCGGGTGTAGTTCCAAACCTGTGTTTTTGGAATCGTACTGAGAGTCTCGGCCGCCCAGTTTCCAAACTACCAGGTTAAGCGAAGGCACGACAAACAATGCATGACCACCGGACCCGGTTTTCCAAAAAGCATCCCGCGGAACATTCGGATTTTGACCACCGGTATTCACATCAAATTGTAGACTGTAGGGATAGTGCGGATTGTAGGGAGAAATTTGGCGACAGTGGTCCACATAGTCAGCAGGGACGATGGATCTACCCTCCCAATTTCCACGATTCAGTAGCAGGTATCCGAATCTTAGCATATCGGTAGGGCGTACGACTACACCCCCTCCACCCGTTGTATGAACGACTTCATCGATATTCCGATATCCAAACGTAAATTCCATAAAGCCCATGGGATCTGCCAACTTCAACCGTAGGTAGTTTTCCATTTCAATTCCTGTCAGATGCCGCACCATCATGGAAACTAGGTGAATCGATGCGGTAGCATAAGAATAGCCACTACCCGGCTCAATCCAAAGAGAAGATGCAGTAGTGACGCTGCCCCTGTTAAGATAATCTTTTTTACCAACCACGTATTCATCCACCATACCCGGCCAGCCATCTAATCCTGGCGGATCTACTATTATTTCATCCCCATAAACATAGCTTGGATTGTTTCCACGAATACCTGCGGTGAAAGAAAGAAGTTGGCCGAGATTGATCTGACTTTTTGCCGGATCGCCAAGCGGAAATGCAACGGCGGGCAGGTAATCGGGATTATAAATTCTCTGATTTAGACCATCCGGGAATCGACCGGGTTGCTCGTTCATGAGTATTCCAGCGGCCATGCTCGTGAAGGGTTTTCCAACTGAAGCAAGATTGGTTAACGACTCCCGGTGCCCGAGTCCGAAATAAGCTTCATAAATCAACCAACCTTTCCGAACCACCAATAGGCCGCCATTCCTGGTGCTGGCTTTTGCAATTTCCAAAGCGTAGTCCAAACCCTCAAGCTCTACACCAGTCGTTTCCAGGATCGATTGAGGGTCCTCAAGCTTCCTCCAACCACCTTCACCGTCGGATGGAGGATAATAGACGCTTGAGGAATCGCGACCACAACTCAGGAGACAAATGCAAAATACCGGGATTATCCCAATAATATTTATGCTGCTCCTCTTTTTCATGTGAACCAATCTGCTATCATAGATGGCGTTCTATTTCAAAGGAGTAATCGAGATCAGAGAAAATGAGGACTCCTAACTCCTCTTAAAAATAAAATTACATACAAAGCTCACTCTAATCGTTATCTCCACTTGCAAAGCTCAAACGAATCAGAAGAAAATGGCTTACTAATCGGTTCGGTTTCGGTTTCCGTTTAGTAGAAAATACTCTGAGAACTTACCCTATGAACAAGCGCACTTCTTATTTCTGGTCATTATCCAGTTTCAAAAAGATCTTGATAGCTTTAATCCAATCACTCGGAATTGCGGGGACGCAACGGCCCTACCAAGATCGCGCCCAAGAGCTAGGGCCGTTGCGTCCCCTCAATTCCGCCTCCAAATGCTTAGCTCTGTCTTTGATATTCAGCTTCGGAACTGGAATCCCCTTAACCACTCAAGCTGAACGACCCAATGTAATTATCGTCATCACGGATGACCAAGGTTACGGAGATTTCGGTGCAACGGGAAATAAAATCATCGAGACGCCAAACATCGATGCCATGGCGAAAAGAAGTGTGCTCTGGGACAATTTTTATGTCAGCCCGGTCTGCTCCCCTACACGGGCCAGTATTATGACCGGTCGTTACAACCATCGTACCTATTGTGTCGATACCTGGCTGGGTCGTTCGATGATGCATACAGACGAAGTCACCATCGCCGAGATCCTTGGTGATGCTGGCTACGCAACCGGCATATTCGGTAAATGGCACCTGGGTGATAGTTATCCTATGCGAACAATCGATCAGGGATTTGAGGAATCGCTAGTACATCGAGGTGGCGGACTCGCCCAACCAGCAGATCCGATAGAGAACAATAATAACTACACCAACCCCATCCTGATACACAATGGTCACCAGACGCAGACAGAAGGCTATTGCACCGACGTTTATTTTGAGCACGCCCAAAACTGGATCCGGGAAAAGAAATTGGAGAGTCGACCATTCTTCGCCTACATTCCCACCAACGCACCTCATGGTCCCTATCACGATGTTCCAGAGGACCTCAGAAAACATTACCTCAAAAAAGATCTCGCCAGTCTTATTCGTGGAAAACCACGCGACCTGGAAAAAGAAGTGGATACATTGAGCCGTATTGCGGCCATGATCACCAATGTGGACGAAAATGTGGGACGTCTTTTTGAAACACTTAAAGAAACCGGACTTTACGAAAATACCTTGGTGTTTGTCATGACAGATAATGGACCGAATACCAAACGCTATGTAGGTGATATGCAGGGTAATAAAACAGAAGTTCTCGAAGGCGGTGTGCGCACCCCGTTATGGAGTCACTGGCCTGCCAAACTAGGAGCCGGGGAAACTGTGCACGATACTATCGCAGCTCATATCGATCTCCTACCTACTATTGTTGAAGCCTGTGAAGCTGAGTTGCCCGACGGACTACAAATCGATGGTCGCAGTATTCTACCGCAGTTACTCAACCCGGAAAAACGAATGGCACCCCGTCCACTCTTCATGCAAATCCACCGGGGAAGCCAACCCCAGCGCTATCATAATTTCATGGTGCGTGATGCTATGTGGAAACTGGTCCATCCTTCAGGGTTCGGTACTCAGACATTCAATGGAGACCCCCATTTCCAACTCTACAACCTGGACCTGGATCCGGGGGAAACAAACAATCTGGTCGCAACGATGCCCCACAAATTTAATTATCTGAAAACACTGTATGATGCCTGGTTTGACGATGTAATGTCCAACGTTCTAACCAACCCCGGTCCCCCGGACATCATCATAGACGCCCACCACGAAAACCCATCCGTACTCACTTGGCAGGATCGGGTAGCGGAGCAATGGAGTGCCGGTAGCAGCGGTCATTGGGAGTTGGATTTTGCAAAGGCCGGTCAATTCAATATTCAGGTCGATATGCCCCGGGAGTTCGCACCGAAACAAGACGGTGAACTGCTACTCTCTATCGGGAATGACGAATACAAAATAAAGATTAAAAAAGGAACCCAGTCGGTTTCCTTCCCCACCATTCAAGTATCTGAAGGACCGAAATTACTCCGGGCCGATATGCATTATTCGGAAGGTTCTATAGAAGGTGGTTATCAAGTACGTATAACAGCATTATGATTCGAATAGGCATCGTCGGCTGCGGAAGAATTCTGGCAGCGCACCTCAGAGGTTATCGTCTTCTTCGAGAAGCGGGATTCGACAACTTCCGCATAACGGCCCTATGTGCCCGAAAGACCGAAGATGCGCAAATGTATGCCAAGCGCGGAGAAGGTCCTCCTCAACGCCCGGCGGTCAGCGACTCTCCGGGTGACCCGTTGGCGATCGATGACGAATACGTCTCAGACTTCCAGGACGATGTCGATGTAGCCTTGTACGACAACTACGATGAGATGATTACCCGGGGTCCCGTCGATGCGATAAACGATTTCACCTCACATGGCATGCATCACCTGGTCGCCGAGGTTGCATGCCGCGCTGGCAAACACCTGCTGACTCAAAAACCACTCGCAGTCACCGTCGCGGCGGCTCGAAAAATGTGCGAAGATTTTGAAACGGCGGCACTGACCCTGGGCGTTTTTGAAAATGTGCGCTTTCTCGATAAAGCACGCTACCTCCGATGGCTGATTGACTCGGGCTATATTGGAACTCCGCAAATGTTTCTCTTGGGCAACGTCGGCAACTGGTGGACTCCCGACAAAGTGGTTGCCCACACACCGTGGCGTCATTTTAAAAAGCTGGCCGGCGGCATAGCGCTCGATCTCGGAGTTCATCAATTTCACTTAGCCCGATACCTGCTGGGAGATCTAAACTCCATTGCAGGCACGGCCCAGGTTATTGAATCAAAACGCCATTTCATAAATACCGCGGGCGAATCCGAAACTATCGACTGCGATGCCGACGATATTTTCAATGCGACCTTTACGAGTGCAAGCGGTGCATTTGGATCACTAACGGCAAGTTGGGCGGGTCACGGAGAGGGTATTCACTTCGGAGGCGGTCCCGTACTTTATGGAAGCAAAGGTCGCGTAATGGGAGACGCCCTTACACTGGATGATGGCTCCACCCACCCTATCGAAATGCTTTACCAGGATCAATGCGACCCGGAACGCAAGGACCGAGAATTTCCCCGTGGCATCACCAATGCCTTCGCCACAGCCCAGCTCGACTGGATCAACGCCATTCAAGAAAAACGTCCGACAGAAACGAGCGGACGTGAAGGATTAACCGATCTGGCCGCAGCATTCGCCATTCTCGAGAGCGATCTGGCAGGCCGTCGCATATCGATTGAAGAAGTTATTAATGGAACGGTATCCGAGTACCAGGTACCAATTGCTGAATATTATAATTTACACACCAAAATGCAGGAGCTGCTTTAGCTGCGATCATTGGCTTAAAATGCCAAGCTGGGGCTTGGCGTTCCCAGGAAATCGCAGCTAAAGCAGCTCCTACACAAAGCCCAAAATTTTAAACAAAATCTACCCCAACACCCATGACAGAATCTCCACCCAAAATAAAAGTAGACGCACGCCTCAGCGCCATGATGTTTATGGAGTATGGAGTCAAAGGCATGTGGATGCCATTGGCGGGAATTTTCCTGGTCACAGAGGTATCGATGGGCGGACTCGGATTTACGGAATCCGAAAAGGGAATGATCATCGGGATTCCGATGGCGATTGGATCTATTCTGGCTCCCTTTATTGCCGGGCAGTTGACCGACCGGATGTTCTCAACCCAGAAGTGTCTGGCTGTCATGCTTCTCCTGGCGGGTATTTTAAAATGGGCCACCGCTTACCAGTCGTCTTTCGCGGTTTGGATGTGTCTGTCGATCGGCTTCGCCATCCTGTATGTTCCCACCAACTCGCTGACTAACTCACTGGCCATGGAGCACATGAGCGATCCGAAGACGCAGTTTCCCCGCGTGCGACTCTGGGGAACCATCGGATGGATCGCCGTATCCTGGATTTTTCCCATGCTCTGGTTGCAGACCAACCTGCGTTTCCAGGCACTGCCTCCCTTCTTCAAGGGAGATAATGTTCCCGACGTAACCTGGAGAATGATCGATAGTCTGAAATTTGCCGGAGGACTGGCTATAATCTTCGCATTCTACTGCTGGTTCATTCTGCCAAACACACCGCCAAAAGGTAAGAACCGCAAAAAGCTAGCCTGGGTGGAGGCGATGCAACTCTTCAAAAAACGCAGTTTCCTGGTCCTCATGATTATCGCCTTACCAGTAAGTGTTTTGCAGGTATTTTATATGATGAACACCAGCCCATTCCTCAAAGCGAGCGGTTTGCAGGCCAGCTACATCATGCCGGCCATGTCACTGGGCCAGTTCTCGGAAATTGCCGCACTCGCATTTCTCGGCGTTTTGCTGACCAAGTGGGGATTCCGGACTGTCATGACGATTGGAATTTTCTGTTACGCTTTGCGTTACTTGATTTTTGGCATCCCTGGGCTGCCGGTTGAAGTCCATGTGGCAGTCCAACTTTTGCATGGACTGTGTTTCGGTTGTTTTTACGCAGGTTCTTTTATCTATGTTCAAAGAATTGCCCCGAAAGAAATTCACCACACGGCCCAGATCCTGTTTTTCTTCGTTATGCTGGGTCTGGCGCCTGCCATCACCGGTGGATTCTTGAATGGCTGGTTGGCAGATCTATGTGGTGCACCCAACGGCGTTTTGGATCTCGATTCCTATGTTCGTTTCTGGAGGGCGTGCTCCATTCTGGGATTTGTTTCCGCCATTTTGTTTTGGATTTACTTCAAAGATGAAACGAGCGATCCAGAGCCCGTTGTATAAGCTCGCATGAGCTACCTAAAATTAAATTTTCATTTTGCCTGCAATCTAAGACCTGGATAACTAATTTGCTCCTGCAAAAACAAAAAATCTCCGAACCCACATTCAACAATATCACTATGACCTCACCACTTAGAATTGGAGTCCTCGGACTCAGCCACGATCACGTTTGGGATAACTTGCCATTTCTGGTAGCGCATGAAGATGCGGAGTTGATCGCAGCGGCCGATCCGAATAACCCGTTAACTACCCGGATCGCAACTGAATACGGATGCAAAACTTACACTTCCTCCTCCGAGCTCTTGGACAAGGAACAACTGGATGCGGTTTACATTTTCAGTAGCAATTATGAAGGAGCAGAGCTGGCCATCGCAGCGATGCAAAAAAAGCTTCACGTCCTGATAGAAAAGCCGATGGCAGCCCGACTGGAGCAAGCAAATCGCATGGTTGCGGCAGCCGAGGAAAACAATGTGAAGCTGGTTATCAATTGGCCTTTCGCCTGGTGGTCCCAACTTCAGAAAGCCCTGGCTATGGTTCAGGAAGGCGCTATCGGAAAAGTCTGGGCTGTAAAATATCGAGCCGCTCACGCCGGTCCGGCTGAGTTGGGATGCTCAAAGTATTTTTGCGATTGGTTGTTCGATCCAGAACTCAATGGAGCAGGTGCCATGATGGATTACTGTTGTTACGGCAGTGTGTTGGCGGCCTCTCTGCTGGGACTGCCAGAATCAGTTACAGGCATGACAGGTGGGCAGGTGAAGGACGGACTTAAGGTCGAAGACAACGCGATCATAGCCATGAAGTATCCGTTTGGCATGTCGTCTGCCGAGGGTTCCTGGACACAGATTGGCAAGCTCACCAGTTACACTACTACCTTTTACGGTACCGAAGGCACCATGCTGGTTGAACCAAGAGAAGGAGCTCCGCTGATCCTCGCTTCGGAATCGAACCCTATGGGAAGTGAAGTACCTGTTCTCGAATCAGAGCCATACCTCCAAAACTCAGCGAACCATTTCATACATTGTATTCGAAATGACAAACAACCCTGGTTGCTTTGTGATCCTCAAAACTCCAGGGACGCGCAAGAGATTCTCGAAGCGGGTATTCGATCAGCCGAGCAAGGCAGCCACCAAAAATTGCCACTTTAAAATCTAAGTGCAATCCGGACTCACAACCCTCGATTATATCGTAGTTGCCATTTATCTAATTGGCACAGTGGGATTGGGGCTGGCTATTGGGTGGAAGTTTAAAACAGGGAAAGATTTTTTCCTGGCTGGCCGAACACTTCCGTGGTGGGCGATAGGAATGTCTCTGGTTGCAAGTGATATTGGTGGAACAGACATCATAGGAGTAGGTGGAGCCGCTTATGCTCATGGCATAGCGGTGGCTAACTTCGAGTGGATCGGATGCGTCCCTGCCATGATCATCGCCGCGTTTATTTTTGTGCCTATCTTCTGGCGCATGGGAATCTACACGATCCCTGAGTTTATGGAGCGGCGATTCAACGTCGGGGTCCGCAGTTCGCTCGGCCTGTGTTGGCTATTCTTCATGGCCTGTAACGTTGGCCTCATGCTCTATGCCTCGGCCAGGATGCTGAACACACTCACCGGGTTTTCGGAAGTCACATGCATTTTCGTAACTGCGGGGATGGTGGGAATCTATACTATAGGCGGAGGCCTCAAAGCGGTAGTGTATACGGATGTTATTCAGTGTTCCGTCATGATAGGCGGATGCTTGCTCGTACTCGGCATCGGACTTTACGATCTCGGGGGAATTGACGGCCTTCGGGAACAACTGGCCGCACTCGGGGAAAGAACAGAAAACCACACTACTCTGATTGTACCAGCCGACGCAAAGTCGCCGTTCCCGTGGCCAGCAATTTTGTTCGGCCTGGCCTTCATACTATCTCCGGCCTACTGGATCGGCAATCAGGCGATCATGCAACGATCACTCGGTGCCAAATCCCAATTCCATGCACAGGCCGCCTACGTCTGGGGAGCAATGCTTAAGATCCTCATCCCGGTCATCATCGCGATACCAGGCTTGATCGCGATTGCGAAGTTTCCAGACCTTGCGACACCGGACGCCGCTTTCCCCACCCTTGCAGCCCAACTGCTACCTACCGGTATTCGCGGGCTCTTTCTTGCTGCATTCATCGCAGCTCTGATGTCGAGCGTCGATTCCTACCTCAACGCTTCGGCCACGGTTGCCACAAAAGATTTTTACTTACGCTTTGTTAACCGTGAAGCCGACGACCAGAGAATCCTCTTCATTGGACGGACCGTGACTCTGGTCCTTATGATCTGGGGAATCGGCTTTGCATTTTTCATCCGGCAGGCTGGAGAGAACACCAGCATCTACACCATTTTCCAAACCCTTATGTCGTTTTTCCAGGGACCGGCACTCGCGATGATCCTAACCGGATTTTTCTGGAAACGCGCCAATGGTACGGGCGCCCTATGTGGATTTCTTTGCGGGATCGTCTGCTCGGTTGGACTTTTTATTCTTCACAACTGGCATGCGTCATTCGGCATAGAACCTCTCTTCCGAATCGAGGAACCATTTCTGTATTTCTCAATCTGGTCATTTGTAGTCGCATTGACAGTCATTGTCATCGTAAGTCGATTGACCCCACCCGAGCCGACGGAGAAAACCGCCTTTCTAAATCTCAAGACCGAACCTGCAATTTAAACAGCATGACACCCTTGCACCACATAGGCGATTTGTTCAGAAACTTGGTGCTGCTTGTGCCATTGTGGGCAGCCCGCACAATTTTTGTCCTCACCTTGCTTGTCGTTTTTATTTGGGTACTCAGGCTTTCTCCAGAGCGTGTGAGTCCTAATGAAATCGAGGAACGAAACTGGACCAACAATCTAAAATTGTGGGCGGCTATAGCGATAGGATTACAGATAATTATTTATCTGATCCTCTGAATCTCCTGCAGACAACGGGACACAAAACCAGGAAAAATCAGACGCAATGCGTTTCTCTTACCGAGATTCCTCCGTGCGAAAACCACACCGATGAAGCCGCGGATATTGAATCAAAAACTACCCTCTTTGACCTGCTGACGCTCTTCGACGATTACGTCTATTTCGCCCCGATGGAGCAGCGGCAGCAACCTTGGCGGTTTGCAGGGAAACCTTAGGTTTATTCGTACGATTAGGACTTCCTCCATTCCGGTTCCCATTTCGGTTTCCCCCGGACCTTCCAGAAGCGCGCAGTCTTGATCTCGCTCCGTCATTATGACGGGCTGCGATCGATGATGAATGCCTGACATGATCCGAATCAACTGGAATGCTTTGTTTGATTATCTTTTCAACGTCTCGGAGAAGATCCAATTCTTCGTGGCAACAAAAGGTAATGGCACGACCGCTGGCTCCAGCGCGAGCTGTGCGGCCGATACGGTGAACATAGTTATCCGCTTCTGAAGGCAGGTCGTAATTAACAACCAGGGTAATGTTACGCACATCGATTCCGCGGGCGGCAACATCCGTTGCGACCAGAACTGGAGTTTGCCCATTTTTGAACCGGTCGAGTGTCTTCTGTCGGGCTGCTTGTGACTTGTCACCATGAATGGCATCCGCGCGGACCCCATGACGTTCCAGTTTTTCGGCCAACTTGCGGGCACCGTGCTTGGTTCGACTGAACACCAAATTCAATTCGCCTGCATTGTCCTTCATCCTTCGACTCATCATGTCCAAGAGATGAGTAAGTTTATCTTTTTGTTCTACGAAGTGGATGTACTGATCAATCTTTTCCGCGGTTGTCACCAAGGGAGTAATACGGATTTCTTCAGGATTATGCAGAAGCGTCGAAGCAAGCTTAGTGATTTCAGGAGCCATCGTGGCTGAAAATAGCAGCGTCTGGCGTTTGCGAGGTAACAATTCACCAATCTTGCGAATGTCCCGAATAAAGCCCATATCCAACATGCGATCGGCTTCGTCGAGGACGAAGCACTCGACTCCGCCAAGTTCTATATATCCTTGTTCAATTAGATCGAGTAAACGTCCTGTGGTTGCGACTAACACATCCAACCCCCGTTTCAGACTTCTCACTTGAGGCACCTGCGATACCCCACCGTAAACCAAACCGATTTCGAAAGAAATGCGGTTACCATAGGTAGAGAAACTTTCAGCAACCTGGACGGCCAACTCGCGAGTTGGAGTGAGTATGAGATTGCGAACTTCGTAACGTCGCAGCTTCCTGCGCTCTCCCGCCAATCCGTGAAGGATCGGCAACGCGAATGCCGCGGTTTTTCCAGTACCCGTTTGAGCGCAGGCTAGTAGATCGCGTCCCTGGAGAAGGACAGGAATTGCTTTCGCCTGAATCGGCGATGGTGTGGTATAACCCTTTTCAGCTAACGCTTTTTGGATAGGGGCAGCCAAAGGCATACCCTCAAAATTTAATTCTTTCATGGTATTGGGCGGACGTCGGGACGAATTTGGTAACTGGTGCGGACGCCGCATAGGTCGATGATGATTGTATTAATTTCCCAAAATCAATCACTCATCGATGGACGACCAAGTCAGGGCAGGTTCCGTTTCGAAAGACTCCGCAATGGCGCGTGTTTTTCCGGTAACCCGAACGTAAGAAGCTTGTTGGATACGTTTAAATCCGGTCATGCAAGCTATTAATTTTTTCGAAAGCCCACAATATTGAGCCCTACCCCATCAGTTTCATAGCAGATTCCACCGAAGCGTTTTCATGTACAACCTCACGTAACGCTGCCGCAATCGCTGGAGGATGCCGATGTTGCCAAACATTTCGACCTACCGCGATTCCACTCGCTCCGCCTTCGATCGCTTTCTTTACCATGGTTAACAATGCCTCGTCATCGCCCATAGCCGCGCCGCCCAAAACAATGACGGGAACCATGGCCGCGTCTACGATCTTTTTAAAGTCATCGACACTCGCTCCGGTGGGAAAAACCGTTTTCACAACATCAGCTCCGAGTTCCGCGGCAAAGCGAACAGCAAAGGCAACGTTCTCGACGGTGTAATCGTCCGGCCTTCCAATACCCAGAGGGAGCGTTTCCAGGATTACCGGAAGCGCAAACTCTTCAGACTCCGAAATGAGAGTTGCACATTCGCGGGCATTGTCCGCTTCGTGAGGATGATGCAAATAAAACATATTCATAACCGCATGAGCTCCCACACTAGCCGCATCTTCGGCCGTAAAAAGCCTTACGGGACCTGGATCAGGATTCCCTGATTCTGCCGGTTTATATAAATCCGTTCGCAAACAAACGCCTTTGCCAACGAGTTGCTTTTGGCAGTTACGAGCGACGCCAAGATTTACCACAAATCCATCGACCCAATCTCTCACTGACTCGATCAGCTCCCCTGGTAGGGCCAATTGAGGTACAGGAATCGCAGTGCCATGATCGATGGGCAAGATGACCGTTCGGCCGTCCTCCTGGAAGAATGAGTTTAAGTAATCGGTCTTGGTCATAAGTGATAAAGTTATTAAGGAGCGGGAGGATTGATATACGTCAGCTTCGTCGGGTCATCGATTTGAGGCGCTATCGCTGCTAACTCCAAAAGCTGCTGAACTACTTCCGGATGTCCAGCCGCAAGATTCGTCGTTTCGCCAATATCATTTTCCAGGTCATAAAGCTCGATCTTCCCGGAAGGACGATCATCTACATAGCTACGAAAGACTTTGAGATCTGGCATCACCAATTTCCACTTTCCTTGTCGCACACATTGAAATTCTTCCCGGCAATAATAAAACAAATGATCCCGTGCTCCTTCATCATTCTTTCCTAAAATTAAATCGGTCTGGTCAAAACCATCGATGGGTCGATCATTCGGAACATCAAAACCTGTCAGTTTCGCAAAGGTGGGTAGTAAATCCAGGCTGCTCACAATCGCGTTGCTAACACGTCCCGCGGGAATGTGTCCTGGCCAGCGCATAATAGCAGGAACCCGAAGACCTCCTTCGTAAGTCGAACCTTTTGCAGAGCGCAAGGGTCCGGAAGTACCCCAACCGATTTGTCCATTATGCTTCGGACCCAAACTTTCCTCGAAATTGCTCCAGGGTCCATTGTCTGAAGTGAAAATCACAAGCGTGTTTTCACGAAGTCCCAGCTCATCCAGCACATCCAACAAGCGACCCGTATGATAATCCAATTCCTCAATGGTATCGTCATATAAATTTCCGCCGGACTTTCCTTTAAATTCAGGTGAAGCATCAATGATCGAGTGCACCATGGTATGCGAAAGATAAAGGAGAAATGGACCTTCCTGGTTTTCCTTCAGCCACGAGATGCCTTTGTCCGTATACAGTTTCGTAAGCGAACCCATATCGTCAGTTCCGCCAGCCGCTTCATTGTTTTCATGAAAAGTAACATTCCCGCTATCGTTTGCTCCAAGAGGTCCGAAGTAGTAATCGAAGCCCTGGTTGTTCGGCATACGTTCGATGATCGGTCGGCGATTGGAAACATCCCACTTACCGATACAGGCAGTTCGATAGCCCACATCCTGCATGAGTTCTGCGAAGGTTATTTCGCTTTCGGGCATACTCCAGCCAAGACTTCGCACCGGATACCGGGCCGTAAGCAATGCCGATCTCGATGGCCCGCAAACGGGTTGCACATAAAAATCAGTAAACCGCATGCCATCGGACGCCAGTTTATCGAGATTTGGCGAGTGTATACTTTTCGAACCATAACAACTCAGGTCGCCATATCCTTGGTCATCAGTGAAAATAATCAGTATATTGGGCGGCGACCCTTGTTTTGCGCAGCCAGAAAAGAACCAGGCGAGGGGCAAGACAATAAACAATATTTTCGGGAGGAGGTGAGTAATTCGTTTTAGGGTGGGTAATGCATAGGTGGTCATAGCTTAAAGCTATCAAGTCTGCTAAGCTCCCGACAAGTATTTAACAGAAACCTCCCCCTGTTGCTTGACCCGGCCCAATCAGAAGAATAAATACCTAAGAATGAAAATACCCTATGCTTCTTTAATTGTAGTAATCACTCTGAGCCTGATCGGCTGCTCCCCAAAACCCCCACCTCTGCGGCTTCGCCGCTAAAAAGCAAATTCCTATCAATAAAATTGACTTTCCCCGGTATATTTCAGCATGAATCACGTTTCTATTCGCAAATTCCTATCAATCTAACCCCCAAATCAGACAAATTGCTTCTCTATGCTTTCAATTTTCACTCCTCCCCCTAAAACCCCCACCTCTGCGGCTTCGCCGCTGAAAAGCAATTTCCTATCAGTAACGAATTCTTCACGCGCCCGTTTCACATTTCCGAGTCCTTTGTTCTTCAATACCGCTACGAGACTCCCGCCTTCGACCTCCTTGGGAAGAGCTTTCTTGATTCCCGCCAAATCAGCGAACGTGGGAAGCAAATCCATCGCGTTCACTCTGACATAGGAACAGGCTCCAGCCTCGATGCCGGGTCCGGCTACGATGAAAGGGACACGCAGGCCTCCTTCCCTCACGGTGCCTTTTCCTCCACTCAGTGGGGGGTTGCGTCCAGGCGTGCCGTGATCGGTGGTGTAGATAAAGTAAGTGTTGTCCTTGATTCCGAGCCGTTCCACCGCGTCAAGAACTTCACCCATGGTTTTGTCTGTGATCCCTATAAACTTGTTATCCGGGTCGGCCTGGCGGTTCCGGCCGCCTTCCTTTTCTTCCTGGTTGGGGTAGTGGGACATTTGCAGGAAAGACCCCTTCCGAGCGGGGACCCCTTCCGAGTTCTCAGGTAAACGGGCCGCAATTTTTGTTGTATAACTATTTTCGGCGGAATTCCGATTGTCGGTACTGTCGCAACGGGTGTGCTTCGGGTCTATTGGTAGGCTGACTGTTTGAATACAAAGGCTGCTTCGGCCCCCTCAGGCGCCGGAAAACCGGCATGATAAAATGTGCATTCGACCCCAATGGAATCACAGGCCCGTTTTAGCAGCTCGCCGAATTTCGGATGATGAATCCACTGGCCGAACTTTGCGTCCGGAGGGAGTGGCGTCGGCGATAAAGGACTGCGGAAGATGGACAGGATTGGTGGATCGTCCGGTGAAAGGTGCGTAAGGGGTGAGGCGTTGTGTATGAGAGCCGCTTTGCCGGGACGGGAAAGTTCCTCGACGGTTGCAACGCCAAACAACGGCAGGATCGCGCCAAAATCGTTCGCCCCGAGATGCTGCCGGACGTAGTCCGGTTCAATCGAGCACGCGGTGATGTAGGGCACCACGCAGGTCACCCGCGTCGACTGCCGCGCAATAGGATCTTCCGATGCCGGGTCAGCCTGGTCGTCGTGGAGAGCGATCCACAATGCCATGAGACCGCCGGCCGAACTGCCCGAGAGGGCGATCTGCTTTGGATCAATGTTCCACTCCTTTGCTTTCGCCCGCACAAACTGGACGGCCCGTACGCCGTCGAGTACCGGACCCGGATAAATTGCCTGGCTGCTGTAGCGATAATTGGATGACACTACCGAGATGCCGGCTTCGACGTAGGGACGGGTATCTTTGGCAAAAGATTGTTTGTCACCTCCGCGGAATCCGCCTCCGTGGAAGAAGATGACTACGGGCGTCGGGTGATCCGAAGCAGCGCGATAGAGGTCTAGAACCTGCCTTTCGTGCGCTCCATAGGGTACATTTGGCAGGGTTGGCTCTGGCACCGTGTTTTTAGTTGCATCCGCGAGTGTGGTGGTGGCGGCTGTCTGCTTGCGCGCCTGTTGCTTCTTTGCGTTGCGTGCTTTGCGAAACCGCTCGACTTCCTTAAGGGTCAATTTTTCGTCTCCGTCGGCATCTGCCTCCGGAAACCGGGCAAACAATTGTTCAAGCTCCACTTGAGACATTTCCTTTGCGTTTGTCGTCACTTGCTGAACCAGGCAAAAAACTATAATCGGGAATATGAGAAGAGATAAAGTTTTCATAGAAGTATCATCGAATTAGCAAATATGTTATATCGCCAACTCGCAGGAATCAATCCATTTGTATAAGAATTCACATTGTAGTATTTGTTTCGCTGCGTCGTAAACCCGCCTGCCTTTTAAAAGGGCGAAGGTACTTCCTCCTTCGTTGACTGAAACAGGCGGACATATACTGAAGATACGCACAAATTTCCTATTTGGATAGCGCAAAACATTGATACTGTAACTGCTATATGGATAAGAGCGGGAACGGGTTTCCCCTGTTTTGATCAATAAACTTAAGGGCTGATTCGGTGGCCCAACGGGTGAGCAGCGCCTGATCCTCGGCTTGCAACTCGGGATTAACGGCTTCCTCATTGTGGACGAAGGGCAGGGTTTTAGAAAGCCGGATCGTTGGGGGGAGGTGCGCAAATATGGGACTATAGGGCCACATGTCGTTGGAATAGGGAATTCCTTCGTACTCATCGAATTCCTGGCAAAACCCCCACCTCTGCGGCTTCGCCGCTGAAAAGCAATTTCCTATCAGTAAAAGATTCTGAATTCACGACTCCATCCTCATTGGTAGGAATTACGTAAACGAATTCCTGTGGGTTCGAATGTCTCGCCTTTTTCATAAGAACGTTATTCCTGTTTTCTGGTGACGTTCATTCGATAACTGTGACTGGCCTGTGTACCGGAAAGTCAGCGTTGAATCCTTTGACTTACGCAGCAGGGCGCTGCTAGGTTACAAGATCCTGGCTCAACCGTCTTGAGAGGCGATACGAAAACTTAACTAAAAGAATCAAAATTTATCGAAACGGACTAAAATGGACTATCTAGCAATCGTGTGTCAACTAATAGTAGGCTTGGGGATTCTCAATGTGTGGGGATTGCGGTTTAACAAACATTCTATCTATCGGGGTGGAAAGGCTAAAACCATGCAGGAAGAATTTGCGGAATACGGACTGCCAGCGTGGTCGGTAGGCGTGGTTGGATCTCTAAAGATCGCTGCGGCAGTGGGGCTCCTGATCGGGATTTTCTTGCCGCAAACCCTATTACCTTCCGCACTGGTATTGACGGTGTTGATGGTCGTCGCAATCGCTATGCATCTAAAAATAAATGATGCGCTTGTGAAGTCCTTTCCCGCCGCCTGTGTCTTGCTGCTCTGTCTTTTCCTGGCTTACTACTCATATTCGCTGCAGGTATAAATAGACGAGGAAAGCGTTGAGTATGAGGTAGAAAACTGCCGGTGACGAGCGCAGGAACCCATCCTTGATTCGTATCCTTACGACCAGTGCCAGAAGCATTTGAATCGCTAGACCTGCTGCTGCAAGAACTCCGATGATCGGAATCGTGTAGCCTACCGCGAGACCCACTACGCCACAGATTTGAAGTACTCCGGTCAGAACTCGATAGGAACCCATGCCATAGCGCTCAAATTCCAGTTTCATGCGTACGGTCGTTAGGCAGTCCATCGCATACCACAAAAAGGATAAGGCCGAGAGTGCGCTGCAGGAAAAAAGTAGAACGTTCGTCATGGATGGGTAGGTGCAAACTTTCCGTTTTACCCTTATGGGTTAGAACGCTTCGGTGCGGATTCTGGAGGTGATCTCCTTCCCGGAATCTGGTGGGCTCGAATCCGCAATTCATTTACCAAAGGGTGTCAGGATGCGCTTCTGGCTGCTGTCGTGTCAACGAGAACTCCTGCAGTTGTCTGGATTGTGGAAAACAGGGATGCATAACTCACGTTTTCGCGGTATATTGAAAACTGCTATTGTAATTCCCGGAATTTACCGAAGATCAAAACAGAAGGTGGTTTTCCGCATCAGTGGTCGCAGTTTCCCAGTGGAGATCGTTCATGTCGTATTCCGTGTGATCGTCTGGCTGAGTGCTGGGGAGGGAGTTGAAAAATCTGGTGCGTAGAGGTTTTGAACAGGTTTCTGTGTATTGACCGGGTTGCGTTAAAAGCTGAGAACCGTATTGTAGAATATGATCGAAACAACGATGATTGTAGTAATGGTAGTTCTTTGCACGTTGTCTCTGATAATGGAGGCAACAGAGGCGTATGATGATGCGACGGTCTCGAATGATTAGAGAAGGACATTCCTATTGTTTATTTGGTTACGTGGTTCTTGTCATTGGTATGGCTTCAACAGTGCTTGATTCCCTTGCGAATCCCCTGAATGACTTTCGATGGGAGAACCGTGTGATGGTGGCCCAATTGGGCGAAACTTCCTTAACGAAATTCGAGGCCGAACTCGAACGGCAGCTAGGTAGGTTGAAAGAATACCGACTGGTAGTCGTCGCTGTAACTAATGAGGAAGTAAATGTCTATGGATCCGGGGAAAAGCAGGTGAGTAATGAGGGCCTAAAGCTTGCGCTGGTGGAACAGTTGTTGGGGATGGATGTTGCTTTGATTGGCCTCGATGGTGGGGTAAAGCGTCGGTTTACGCTTTCAGGTTTCTCATGGGATAACGTGTATGGGTTGATTGATTCTATGCCTATGCGGCGGGTCGAGTTGCGTGCGCAGAAACGTATATAGATGAAACTGGTGAAGTCCTAACCGGCGTTCGGGCGAAATCCCAGGCTTCAAGTAAAGTGCTGGTCGATTAAGGTTTTTCCTTCTTCGAGTGAGAGGGTCGTGGGGAGGTTGAAGTAGAGCGATACAAAAGGACCTGCGCGTGTTTTATAGGCGGTCATTCCGAAAATATCGGCTTGCAGGTGGCGAAAGAGTTTGAAAGTCAGCGCGTAGATCAACCCTTCGGCATGCTGATCACCTTCGTATCTTAAACAAAACTGCGTTGGACGCCATTCCGTCAAAGTAACTTTGCCTCCGATGGCGGGTGGCGGCGCTCCCACTATCTGTTCTATGTCTGAGCCCTCGTGGAATCTTTCCTCGATCCATTTGGCCAGGTTCTGAGGAAAAGTTACTGATAGGAAGTTGCTTTTTAGCGGCGCAGCCGATTACTTCAGATGTGACATCAACGGAGCCATCACTTGAGGATACAAAGACATGGATTGAGGAAAATATTGAATCGTTGTTAAATACGAAAATCGTTAAAAGGGTCCGGCAAGTTGAAATAACAGCATCCCAATCAGACTTCGTAAGCTTGGAAGATGGTCAAATCAGTTTTAAGCACACCTTCAATATATTTTTAGGGCGAAATACTGAAAACTTTGAGTATTTAGTTACGATTAATTTACGTAGGGTTAGAATTTCCCAAAATGGCACACGTTTTGTGTTTGAATGTAAAAAGGGGGAGAACGCCATGAAAAGCGTCGGGACAACAACAGGATCAAAAGGACCAGCAAAATACTTCGAGGACCAAAGTTATAACTGCAAATCTACTCAGGCAGCTGATCGGATGGTAAAAGCACTTAATCACTATAAAGCCTTGTTAAGCACAAAATCGGTCAGCAGAGATTTGTTCTAGTCCATCCTTAGGCGGACATCCCCACCGTCTCGGCTAACGATTACAACCGTTGAAGGTCTACCCCCCTTTTCGTTTGAGGAAAGAGTTTCGATTTTCAGCAAATCACCGTAGCTAGTTGCCAACTCTTTTACTCTATCCGGCTTTATGTCTTTCAGTCTTTTAATGTCCCTCAGGCTTATCTGATACCCGTCTGCGGTCTGCTCTCCGTGCTGACGGGCCGTATCGATTATCCGCTCAACCTCTCCCGTTTCGATTCCCTGACGGGCTTTCATGATTATTTTTGCGGATGCTCTCCCGTAGTAGTCAGACAATTTGCAAGCCGTCTCAGCTCCCTTGACGGCCATCCGGATGTGTCCCGCGTCCGGGCCATGTTGGGCAACGTGAATAATTAGTGCGATCCTCTGAGCAATCTCCCTTCTACGAGTGTTGAAGGATGCTAATTTCGGCATTTGAATTGAGGCATCGGCATATTTATTGCCATAATCGCGAAACACTTTTTCAGCCTCAGGCGTTGGAATTACAGTCAAAGTTTCATTGATATTTAGAATCCCATGAAGACAGGCTTCCCACCGTTCCCTGACTCCGGGATCCGGCATACGGGCTGTGCCGTCATCTCTCATCGGCGGGGACTTGCTCAGACAGATAAGGAATCGTGGAAGCAAGCCGCCGGTAACGAACCGGTCGGTATTGAATAATCCGGATAGTTCGTCCGGAGTCGAAGACAGGCATACAGTCATAACTGGTTCTCTTAACATGACTGGTTCCCTGCCTACCCGGTTTACCTTCCCCGATTCGCCGGAAAACGCCTTCAGATAAAGGTGTTCATCTGTTCGATTGTTACTGTTGTTTCTTCCAAAAAGATTGGCCACAACGTCCCCGGCCTCCGAGGAGAGCAAAGCCAGATACTCATCATTGGCCTGAAGCATCATGCCTAACGCCTGCGTGGTCACGTCTTCCACCAAGAGAGACGGCACTATTGACCGAGCCTCGAGCTCTGCCATTTTCCTGTTTACCTCCTCAAGCTGTTTCGTGCAATTGGATTCGGATTCCTGCTTTGAAGGCTGAGCCAGTCGTTTCTGTTTGCCTTTCAGAATTTGAATCTGCGCGTTAACTGACGGCTTTACCCTCAGTTCCCAATGTCTTTGCATGCCGATTTCCCACTCATGCAACGGCCTGTTAATTAATTTTGAGGTAAGGGTTTTTCCACTACCACTGATTGCGGTTACAAAGCCGAATATGTTCCCAAAGGTCTCGAAAGGTGGAATCCTGAGTTTGAAACTTTTTCTCATGGCAGCCGAGACCGCACACAAGACTTGAAGTGTCGGCATGTCGGGATGAACCCCGTAGAGAGATACGGCCTCGCTTACGATTTCATTTAGCGGAAAAGGCATTTCCGGCAATTCCATCTCGGCTTCTTCCCTATCCTCAGGTTCAGCGTCCTGATAAGTTGTATTCTCTTCCTCATTCCGGCCAATAACATCTTCCAAATCAAGCGCACGATCTTCCCTGCGTGGCCGCAGAGCGGACGCCGCCGCGCTAAAGTCGCCGTCGTGTTCGAGGATCGCATAAACCGCAAACGGCTTATAAACTTTTTCCGCCTCGAAAACGGTAGAGGTCGAGAAACAACAGAACCGGCCCGGAATATGGTTGTATGATGCCGATACGCCCTTGTCTTTGCCGGGTCTCCGCCAATATTTTTCGCTTAACTTGGTCCAGCCGTGTTTTTCAAGCAGTCCTTCAAAGTTCCCGCTTTGGTCGTATTCGTCGCCCGGGGTCAACTCGCCTGAAGCAAAGGTTTCCCGCCTGGGATCTTCCTTCACGTTTTGATTGAATGACCGTGCAAGATCCAGCAAGGAGGCTTGTTCATCTTCGTTGAGGCAGGGTATTCCCTCCCAAGATCCGCGTGTAAGCTCATAGCCTTCGGATGGAGCTATTAGAAAATATCCGCCCTTTCCACGTGTCTCAATCAATACTTCCCGGTTTTGTTTTTCAGCTAACTTGGTGTTTGGGAGCGGTGCCCCGTCTGATTGCCATACCAGGTGACACCCTCCCGATGGAGTTTTCTGCCGGATCAACCGGTCAACAATATCACCAAGCCCGGATTCTTTCGCCCGTTGCTCGAATAGTGGATAAATTTCCGGCTCGTCAAAGTCGAGGCATTTTACTTTTCCACCTATCAGTGCAATGTTGCGACCGTTGCTAAACCAGGTCCGGTATAAATCCGGGTCGGGCAAATCATCTTGCCATCGCTTCCAAGGGTAAATGGCTGTCTTCCCGTTGGTCGGAATGCAGGCAATTCCTATTTCCCGGAGCTTTAGGGCGGTTTCAAGGTTCCGGTTCATATCTTCCCCTTTGTCACGGCCATAAATACATCCAGCTTGCCGGCCAGCTCGCACAGATCACGGGCGATTTCCCAACGGAACAAGTGGTATTCCCGTTGAAATTGCGACCAGGTCTTGCGCGTCATTTTCGCCTCCCAAGGCGGCATCGGGTCCCACTCCCGGACCATGTTTTTCCCATGGTTTTCAAACCTGGCTGTTACTTTGATCCTTCCGTCCAAGAATACGCCCCGCCATTTATGCTTGCAAGAGCCTTTAGAGTCCGTTGGTATTTTCATTGTCGTTTTAATTTCAAAACCGTGGTTGTCCTGGATAGATTGCCACGGTTTCCTCTTTTTTGGTTTAGGTTTGTGGTCGATTTCTTTTTCGATCCTCAAGCCATCCCTCAACCTCGGATCTATAGAAAATAATCCGCTTCGAGTTGATATGATAACATGGAATCCTTAACTTTGGAAATGCTCGCCAAAAGCTTTGACGATGAGCGTACCCAGTAAGTCTTTGGACTTCTTCAGTTGGGATTGTCTCATCGTGTGCTATTGCTGGCATTGCTCCAAATAATAGAAACAAAACAGCATTTATAAACAACCCACGAAAGGCACCTAACTACCCCAAAATTATCAGAAGTGGGGTAGTTTAAAAACTAATGTATTTTTGCCCGAGAGCCCGACTTTCTTTTTCCGCCCTTTGAAGACGGAGGAACACTTTTAAAGCCGATCTCCCCGCTATATTTGTTTTCAAAGTCTTCAATATATTTCTTCAATCTGTTTTCCCGGGAACGGATTATATTGTCCGGATCACGTTCAAGCTGTTTCAAAACATCCAAGACGTGCTGGGTAGACGGCGGAAATCCCGGAAATTGTTCCAGTTCTTCCCGCATCTCCATAACCTTTGGTTTCATGAACTTTTGCCACCGCTCCAGGTCCACCGCCCAGGGCCGATAAATTCCGGTTTGCTCAACCAAGCCCTTAAACTTTTCAGAATAAGAGAACCCCATGGTTACAATGAACGCCATGCAGACATTGTAATCGTTCTTTTTGACGGGAGCATTCAAAGCGGCCCTCTCATACATTCTGGCGAATTGCGAAATTGTTATATGGTCTTTCTTTTTTACCCACCCTGGAATATGCCCCAAGATTGCTGTTTCCGTCGGTTCCGTTTCGGTCCAATGGACTTTTAGCCGATGATTCCTTGTTGCCCAATCAAGCAAGGTGTTCTCAAGATTTCCCATCTTCCTATTGCTTTTCCAATCATCACCAAAGAACAGCTTACCCCGCAGAGCATACAACCTTTTGAATGCTTCATCCCGCGTCATAACTAACCACCTTCCCGCTTGGTCTGTACGGACTGACCTTAAACCAGGCTTGCCCCTCTTCGGTTGTCACAAGTTCCCTGTAGTGCTTGTGAATCATCTTGGCACTTGTCCCTGCCTCCAATGCCGTCCGGTCCACCTCCCCCGTTGCAGCGATCCGGCAGGAAATGAACGAATCACGAAAGCAGTTTTTATGGAGAACCAACCCCCGGCCTTTTCCGATAAAGCGAATTCGATCCATGAACATGGTCGTGCCTGGACAAACCTCCCCCACCCGATTCTCGCAAAGCATCAGCCATTCAATGGCCGTATCGCATAGCGTAACCAATCGTTTTGCAGGTGTGTTTGGCTTCGCATTCGTAACACGAACAAAGCGCCGTTCCAGACTAATATCCGCCCACAACTGCCCATGAACTTCTGACCTGCGCATTCCACATAAGCCCGCTAATACCGTTGCCGCCAGATAATGGGGAAATTCATCCCTCATCAGGTCTAAAAGCTTCTGATAATTATCTGCATCGGCAATGCCTATGTTAATATCATCCTCCTTTGCGCGGTCTGTCAGTTCGGCCTGGGTCTTAAAGTGAATCGGCAAAAAACCTCTTCTTGAAGCAAATCGAAACAAAGTCACAACCCGTTTTCTGTGGGTGTTACGGGTGCGGCCTGTGACGGATTTACGGGTTTTAATTACCGTCATGCCATTCAACCAATCTTGGATCCGAGTGGCGGTGATTCTCGTAATAGGGACATTACCCATTGCCGCATTTAAGGACGGAAAGGTGTCTTCATAACTTTTCTTCGTGGTTTTACCATCCTCCCTTTTTGATTTCAAAAATACGTCTATTACTTCGCCAACGGTGGCCTTTTTGATTTTTCCGGTGTTCCGGTCATACCAGTCCTGAGCTGCGGGGATAATCTGCCCTGCGGTCAACTCATTCGCTCTTTTCCATTCTTGGACGGCGGAAAGCAAAGGAACATCCCCTAGCAATTTCTTTGCATGGCCCAAACCCTCCAGTTCGGATTGCGTAAATTCGGGAGTCAGAACCTTTCCTAAATGCAATTCGTCGGCGGTCTTTTTCGCCAGATCCATTGCTTTTTTCAGGTCAACTTTTTGCCTCTGGGTCCATTTTCCGCCTGAGTCCTTCCAGGATACCCCGTAAATGAAACCCGATTTGGTGTCTTTGCGTGCAATCCGATAGACCTTTACGGTCACATTGCCGCGCCGAACCTCCTTAACCCACTTGGGGCCTTTACCGGCCATTGGTTTCCTTGAATAAGTTGTTTCGCATAAAAATCCCCGAAAAGAAAATGCTTACGGATGCTTACAAGTGTTTCAAGGCGAATCTCTGAAAGCCTTTTAAATACTGAAAACAAGGGGATTCAGGCTAAGGGTTCAACTCCCGGCGGGAGCGCCACTCATAATCGAAGCAAAAAAACGGAAATGGAGTCTACCTAATCAACCAATTGACACGGTAACATCGCAGCGTCGCGCATTCCGTGAATTATTTTTTTATCTGCCGGACAAAAAGTAGCGAGGATGCCAGCCAACTCGGCAGTTTCTCCATCCACAAAAAAGTAAGGACAGAGCCGAATTCGTCCTTGCATTTGGAAAACATTTTCAGGATCCGCATAGACTGGATGTGTTAATCGCTTCGGCTTACGATACTCCTGCAAAATATGCAGATGATTCTCACTCATTTCAACTGCTTGCTGAATCCCCTCTTGCCAAACTTCCCTGGATGAATCGCTCCCGAGTGTCACACTTCGAGCTCCCCATGCCGTTTCGTGAAATCCACTGATCTTTATGATCAAGTTTCGTTCCTTTTGGGAAGCATTTGAAAGATCAGACCATTCACGAATGGGTTTTCCACTCACCAGCGGACCATCCAAAACCGCTGTAGGAGGCAAAGGTGTGTGATCCATCACCCAGCTTTTGGGGATGACTTTGGACAAAGCATTGAAAGACCGTTTGGGCAAATTCTCACTCCAAAATTGTGCAAGCATACCGTGATGAAATAAACCAAGACTCAACTTCTCTTCCTGGAATGCCCTCATAGGTGGAGTAAGCTCCACTTCTTCTTTTTCCAAAGCTTCGAAGTAAAACGGGATGGTTTTCAAGTTGGGCAAGTCGAACAATTCGAAGAAACGATAAATGACATCCACCTTCTCAGGATTTCCATCAATAGACACATGCATATTATCGCCCAACGGATACACTTCATCCGGATGGAAACAATAGACGCGTTTGCCAAGTTTCTGAAGTTCATTACAGACCCAAACCATCTCTGGACGATAGGTTGCTGCCTCATCGCTGACGACGATGACAATCATCGGTGCATGTTTGTCAGGTGTCTTAGACGCAAGAGCCTTGTAGAAATACTTCAACATCAAATCCGCATTTCCAATAACGCGGTCATTCACACTTGAATACAATCGATTCAGAAAGGCGGTGAGTCCGATACCGCCAGGCACAGAATCGATTTCTGTCAGGGCAAAACCTTCTTCGGTGACTAAAAGATCTGGACGAATGACAACCGGCAGTTGTCCACGTGTCGCTTTGCATCGCCCGTGCTTAATCAGGTGATGAGGTTTACCTCTGTCGAGATAATCCGCGACCCAAGGGGCAAAGAGGTCTTTATTTCTGAGAAGTTTTTTCCCTTCTGAAGAACGAATATAAAGCGTCTCAAGTGCTTTATGAAAATCAAGACATGCTTGACCCAGGGTCCTGATTTCATCGAGTTCCTTTTGACTGATTGGCCAGGCATGAGGAGACAATTTCCAAGTTTTATCCTCGAAAAGGGAGGTGGCTTGAAATGTTTCCTTTAGGTGCTGGTAGGAATGACCGGGCACATCAAATGGACTACCCATACTTAATCTTCCATGTTGATATTTTTATTTCTCGAGATGGGACACCCTGCTCGCAGCCAGCTATAAATAAAGCGATTGATATCTCCATCCATCACACCCTGGATATCGGAAGTATCTGTGCCCGTACGAAGATCCTTCACCATTTGATACGGTTGAAAAACGTAACTGCGAATCTGATTTCCCCAGCCAATCTCTCCCTTCTCGCCATAGAATTGATCCATCTCAGCGCGCTTCTCGTCTTCCATTTTTTCGAAGAGACGAGATTTGAGAATACTCATAGCGGTCGCTCGGTTTTTATGCTGAGAGCGTTGATTCTGGCAGGCGACAACGATTCCAGAAGGTATGTGAGTCAAACGTATAGCCGATTCTGTTTTATTCACATGCTGCCCGCCGGCACCACTTGAACGGTAAGTATCAATACGAAGATCTTCCTCTTTAATCTCGATATCCACCTCACCAACAATTTCCGCAATAACGTCGACCGAGCAAAACGAAGTGTGCCGCCGTTTGTTTGAATCAAAAGGCGAGATCCGAACCAGCCGATGTACGCCTCGCTCTGCTTTAGCATATCCATAGGCGTTGATACCGCTAATAAGCATGGTCACTCGACTAAGCCCCGCCTCTTCACCTTGTTGCATATCCTGTATTTCAATCGTGTAGCCATTGCGCTCAGCCCAACGGGTATACATGCGGTAAAGCATTTCAGCCCAATCGCAGGATTCGGTACCACCGGCACCCGAGTGAATCGTTAGAAATGCATTGGCACTGTCGTGTGGCCCACTGAGGAACGAGCTAATTTCAAGCTCGTCCAATTCAACAACCAGGTTATCGACAGTTGTTTTTAGTTCTATAGAAAACTCGCCCTCCAGTTCGCCTTCCTCCTCATCGACCAACTCCATCAATGCGTTCATATCGTCCAACTTAACCTGAAAGTCTGTCATCAGTTTTACAGACCGTTTCAAGTAGTTCATGTCGATAACGGTCTTCTGGGCAGTCTCCTGGTTATTCCAGAAATCTTGTTCCCCCATGGTTGCTTCCATGGCAGCTATCTGAGTCTGTTTATTCTCGACGTCAAAGATACCTCCACAGGTAACCACCACGTTTGTTAATTTCTTCGATATTAGAACGGGTCTCAGGTGTAATCATAGGATTCACAAAGAAAAAAACTATTCCACTTTTGCAAGCCTGAACACCATTTCTTTAACTTGCACGCATCGGATTCATCACCACTTTTTACCTCATGGAAATAATTGCGATCGCAGCTACTTCCCTGGATGGATTTATTACCCGGGGTCATAAGCCGGGAACAGGTTTTACGTCAGAAGCGGATAAGGCGTGGTTTCCAAAGGCAGTAAAAGCATTCGATTTCAAAATTATGGGGCGTCGCACTTTCGACGTTTCGAGGGAATACCTACTGCCAATGGTCCTGAACGATTCAAACGATAAACGAATCGTTATCACAAATGAACCAGAGACATACAAACACCTGGAAGTACCGGATCGCTTGGAATTTACAGCAAAGACACCTTTGGAAATCGTGAAGGAAATTCAAGGAATTGGCATGACCAATCCAAGGGTAGCTATTCTTGGTGGAAGTTTTATTTACAGCGCCTTCCTCGAAGCCGGATTGATCAATGAATTTTGGATAACTGTAGAACCCTTGTTATTCGGTTCAGGAACCTCACTGGTCCATTCAGTGCCGAAAGTAGCTCTGATTCTAAAAGAATCTTTCGAATTGGGTCCGTCCACCCTATTGTTGAAATACCGTTGCGAATATTCGGTGGATTAAATCATAAAATCCGTTTGGCCGGACAATTCATGTAAACCACACTCGCGCTTCACACCATTAAAACGCGTCTCTTCTGCAGACATATCTCCCAGTAACGGACTTGAGCTATGCTTGTCACCAATTGAAACGTAACCCTGTTCCCAAAGAGGATGGTAAGGTAGATTATTGTTCGTCAGATACTGATAAATCTCCCGATCTGTCCAATCAATGATAGGGTGAATCTTAGTGATATTTCCCTGCTTCATCACTACATCCAAATGCTTCCGGGAAGACGATTGGTCTCGTCTGAGTCCAGCTAACCACCCCTTGGCCCCGAGCTCAACCAAAGCGCGGTTCATCGGTTCTACTTTGTTCATCAGATTGTATTTTTCGATACCTGCTTTCCCCTGCTCCCAGAGCTTTCCATAAAGAACTTCCTGACGGGCAGCAGTCATCTCTGATTGGTAAATACGAAGGTTTAAATCGAGGCGTCTTCGCAATTCTTCAACAAAATGATAGGTCTCAGGAAACAGGTATCCCGTGTCTACAAAAACGATCGGAATCGTGGGTGCCATGGTAGAAACCATGTGTAACATAACCGCAGATTGAGCACCAAAACTAGAACTCATTACCAAACCATCGCCAAATGTATCCAATCCCCAACGTATCCGCTCGAGGGCACTGGCGTTTTCAAGCTTTTCACTGATTGGAACAACTTCAGTAAGAATCTTTAGTTTTTCGACTAATACAGACTGGCTCATTGCATTTCTTAGGTATCTTAGGTAGCTTACTCATAAAAAGACATAAAAGTCAGGTTACAACCAAATTCTTTAGTCTGTGAAAAGTGTAAAAACTTACTCCCGTCCCATCAAAAGCCTTAAACTGTTGAGGACCACCACCACCGTACTACCTTCGTGAGCAAAAACACCAACGGTAAGCGGAATGAGGCCAAACAACGCGGCACTGGCCATTAAAAGGACTGTTCCAAGCGAAATAACGAGATTCTGCCGAATGATCGATTTGGCCTTCCGACTGAGCTCATACGCGGTCAGAAATTTTTCAATCTTGTCATTCATGAGAACAACTTCGCTTTGCTCAAGGGCCGCATCACTGCCACGAGCTCCCATCGAAACCGCTACGTAAGCAGCGGCCAAGCTTGGAGCGTCATTCACCCCGTCACCAACCATGGCCACTTTATGACCTGCCTCAGTGAGCTCTTTAATAATTTGCACCTTATCCTCAGGCAACAAACCACTTCGAACTTCCTGAATACCGATTTTTTCACCGACAGCATCCGCTGCACTACGACGATCACCCGTCAACATCATGGTTTTAATGCCAACTTCCCGCAGTCTTGCTAAGGTCTGTTTCGAGTGTTCCCGAATTTTATCCTCCAACAGAATCCTCCCTATCAGGTCTTTTTGAAATACCCAAACTTCGGTCACGGATGGAGGCGGTTCGTCGACTTTCTTAATCCAATCAGAAAAAGGGCCGGATTCCATTAATTCTCGCCGACCTAAGAAAATGGCTTCATCTCTAACCTGCCCGCGCAAACCTTTGCCACTGAATGACTGAAAATCTTCTACCGCTTCAGCAACCAAACCTTCTTTCTTTCCATAGCTGACAATCGCTCTCGCCAAAGGGTGATTCGAATGGGTCTCAAGACTGAAAGCTAATTGTAACACTTCATCACTCCTGCCATCGGGAAAACTCTCTACACCCGTAACAGACAAATCGCCTTGGGTAAGCGTCCCGGTCTTGTCCATCGCGACTACATCGACCTCAGACAATTTTTCAATGGCTGCCCCTCCCCGGAAAAGAATACCCTTTCTCGCACCCCAGGCGATCGCAGCCAAAATGGCAGATGGAATGGAAATCACCAGCGCACAAGGACTCGCGACAACCAAAAATGTCATTGCCCGATAGAACGCAGAAAACTCGCCCGCCTCTTTCTCGAAAGCTGGTAGATTCAGGACCAGCCATGAAAACAAGAAATACCCAGCGGTGATTCCGAGAATTAAATAGGTATACTTCGTCCCGAATTTATCGGTAAATCGCTGACTAGGTGCACGCAGATGCTGCGCGTTTTGGATGAGACGAATAATTTTCTGAAGCGAACTTTCTGCCGCTTGACGAACTACCCGAATATCACAAACACCCCAAAGATTAAGCGTGCCGCTGTAAACTGAATCACCCACAATCTTCTCAACCGGAACTGCCTCACCAGTCAGATTCGATTCGTCGGACGCCGTCTTTCCTGAGATGACCTCACCATCGACCGGGAATAATTCGTCTGGTTTTACGCGGAGTATTTGACCGGGCAATATCGATTCCACCGGGCGCACGACCACTTCCCCATCCACGTCAACGAGGTTAGCAGTCTTCGGTGCGGCGCGTGTAAGAGCATCGATTTCACGATGAGTCCGATGCTCCGCATAATGCTCAAGGGCCCCGGATAACGAAAACAGAAATAATAATAGAGCGCCTTCCGCCCACGAACCAATGGCAACGGCACCCAGGGCGACCGACAACATCAGGAAATGAATATCCAATTGCCCACGCTTGATATTCTCAAACGCATCTACCGTGGCATCCCATCCACCGCTGATTAAAGCTATAGAATAGAGAACGTAAACAACCCATAGGGGGATAGCTGAAGATAATCCGACGAGAACACCCGCCAATAAAGTAACCCCGCATATTCCGGCCAGAAGAGCCATAAACTTCCACTCTTCCTCCGAGTCTTCGACCGTACTTTCTTCCGAGGGCCATTCATATTCGCGCCAGGTCCACAACGAACGAACAGCAGGACATTGAGTTTTTTCAACGACGGTTTCGTCATTTCTGGAATGCACCCAAATACCGTCCATCGATAAATGTGTACCTTCCGCAGGGTTGGCTCTTAATTCATTTTCTACCGCGTTCAGCAAGGTCTGCAAAGATCCTTCCAAGGCTGCATTCTGATCCTTTGTAAAGGTGGCAACAGAAACAGTGTGAGTTTCAGCACTTATTTTTATCGCCTGAATTTCCTTCTGCTCACTCAAAAAATTCCTGAGATCTCTCACCCATGAAGGTTCCTCTTTGCTGCCAATATTTACCATGATCGGGAGATGCTGAAGGGCAAAAGGAAAGAGGCAACCTAATTTAGAATCATTCCAAAAAGCTTCCTGCTCTGGTTTTGGATCGACTCTTTCGACCGCGAAACTTTGATCCTCCGCATGATAGGTTTTCAAAATGAAATCGAAGCAGATTCGGCACCTGATCTTCTCTTTGATTTAGTCACGAAAATTTTCAGTGAAGGAGGATGGCTGCAAACAACCCTGGGGATGGAGTACCGGCCTCAACAGGAAACCATGGCCCGAGAAGTCATCGGAGCATTCACTAACCATCAACCGCTCCTTTTCGAAGCAGGTACAGGCGTAGGAAAAAGCCTGGCTTATTTAATTCCCGCTATCCTCATTGCCATGCGTAATAAGCGGCAGGGAATCGTGGCAACCAACACGATTTCACTTCAGGAGCAAATCAAGGATAACGACCTAAAGATTTGTAGAAACCTCTTTTCAAAAGTACCAGAACTACAAGCCTACCTCAAATTCAAAGTGGCCATTCTTGTGGGTAAAGGAAACTACCTATGCACCACGCGCCTGGATCAAGCCATTGCACAAAAAACAGAGCTTATCCCGAGCGATGAACAATCTGAACTTGAGCGCATTGTCCAATGGTCACTGGATACCAAAGTAGGCATTCGGCAAGAACTGGTTCCTCCTCCATCCTTTGAAGTTTGGGACTGGGTGAGCGCTGACTCTTCGGCCTGTAACAAAAAACACTGCGATCCGAAAGTGTGTCATTACCAAAAGGCGCGCACAAAAATTCGCGATGCCCACATACTCATCTTAAATCATAGTTTGCTGTTTTCTCTGCTCGGCTCCGGCATGCCCGTGCCAAAGGGCCGTGGAATTTTGTATCCTGAGGACTTTGTAATCCTTGATGAAGCGCACACGGTTCCGGGCGTGGCAACCGATCATTACGGCCTGGGTATCAGCTCGTATGGAGTCAACCGAACCCTATCATTTCTATACAATCCAAAGCGCAAAAAAGGTCTGCTCCGGCGCCATGGAACCACGGGTGATTGCAACCTGGTAGTACGGGTGCGAAATGAAGCGGATGTATTCTTTAGCCTGGTAAGGCAGATGTTCCTCGAGAAACGCGAGATTGCCCGGATCTATACGCCCGACTGGTTGGATCCCGTGTTACTCCCACAAATTAGAGGCCTGATCATCCGCATAAAAGAGATTGCAATTCACCTGGATGATGGACCCGAGAAATCCATTGTTGAAGATCAACGCGATCGACTCACAGATCTGTGCAACAGCATCCGTCAATTTATCAGCCAATCGTTGGACGAACAAGTCTATTGGGCAGAGCGAGGCGGCCGGGGAGGAAAAATCGTATACTTACGCAGTGCTCCCATCGACATTTCTGAATATCTGAAAGAAAGTCTTTTCATGCGTCAAACGGGAGTGATTCTGACCAGTGCGACGCTGGCAGCCGGTCCCAACATGGAGAATTTCCAAAAACAGATTGGCGCAGAAAAGGAGTTAACCTACCAGGTAACTTCACCATTTGATTACGAACATAACGTACAGGTGTTTGTAGCTGACGACGCTCCTCCCCAGTTAAGGGATGGTCGTCAAGACCTCGACTACCTGGAGGAAATGATCCTCTTCTGTGTGGAGCAAGTCGAAGGAGGAAGCCTGGTGCTTTTCACTAATTACTACGATCTTAACCAAATTGCCCGACGAATCGAAACCGAACTCGAAAACCTGGGTCGCCCACTTTTCCAGCAAGGTAGAGATTTTTCGCGCTCAGAGCTCACCCGAGAATTTGCCAAATCCGGAAACGGAGTCCTACTCGGCACCGAGAGTTTTTGGGCAGGAGTAGATGTTCCCGGTCCGGCCCTTTCCCAGGTTATTATAACCAAGCTGCCGTTTGAAAATCCTTCTCACCCCGTTGCAGAAGCAAAAAGCGACTGGATGAAAAAACAAGGGAAGAGTCCATTCATGGAACTCACCCTACCCGACGCTCTGATTAAGTTTCGTCAAGGCATTGGCCGGCTTATCCGGAAGAAAGATGACAAAGGGTTCATAACCCTCCTCGACTCAAGAGTTTTTACCAAACAGTATGGCATTCAATTCTTGAATACGCTTCCTAAAAAAGATTATCACCGGTTCAACAAAGAAAATCGGGGCTGGGTATTCGACCACGCACACTATTAGCCATGAGCAACGATTCTCGTTTAACCACACTTCAAGCTTCTCTCGCTGAAAACCCCTACACCGGGCAGGTAACCTCCCTATGCCTGCGCATAGACGATGGAGTTCGAGAGTATCCTGACTCCATTGACATAGATGTAGAAAAAGGTGCCATAGGTGATCGCTGGATTTGGAGAACATGGAAGTATCTTGAAAACGGAGATTCTGACCCTCGAGTCCAGGTGGCCGTTTGTAACTCACGAATCATCCGCCTCTTCCAAAAAGAGAAAAACAACCACTACCATCCTGGTGATAACATTATGGTGGATCGCGATCTGAACGCAGAGGAGTTCCCCGTAGGTGGTCGCTTCAACGTTGGATCTGTTACATTAGAAGTCACAGATGTTTTCAACGATGCCTGCGCTAAATTTGCCGGAGAATTTGGGAAAGATATCCTGAAATGGATCAATCTCCCGGAATATCGATGTTTAAACCTTCGCGGGATTTATTGCAGAGTTATTGAAGGTGGAAAGATTCGGATTAGCGACAAGCTCGTAGTTTAAAAAGTTATGCCCTGGGATGCGCTTTGCTGTGTGCATCTTTTAATCGGCCCAACGTTACGTGGGTATAAATCTGGGTGGTCGAAAGACTCGCATGACCAAGGAGGTCCTGGACCAGACGTAAATCAGCTCCATGATTCAATAAATGAGTAGCAAATGAATGTCGAATTTTGTGCGGTGTTAAATCGAGAGGCAAATCGGCTAAAGCAAGGTACTGTTTGACCATGAGTTGAACCTGCCGTACTCGGATCCGATTTTTTTTATTTCCTAAAACAACCGGATCCTCATATCCCGTAGCCGGGGCATATTCCTGACGAAACTTTTCGAGCACCACCATCGCAATCTTTCCCAGCGGACATAAGCGTTCCTTGTTACCCTTACCCAGGACACGGGCAACTCCACGTTGAAAATCGATCGCTCCGTAATTGAGGCCGGCTAACTCACTCACACGCAAACCTGCACCGTAGAGCAACTCCAACACCAGGCGATCGCGCCAGACAAGCCAGGGATCAAGCGTTTCATTATCGAGCAATTTCATAGGCCCGGCAAGCAACTGACTCATTTGCTTCTCCGTTAAAAACTTGGGCAAAGGTTTGGCGAGTTTAGGTAACACGATCCCGGTAAAGGGATTTTTTTTTATGAGCTTTTGCGTCTGCAAATACTTCGAATAGGTCTTCAACGCGGAAAAGTGATTATGAATCGTTCGACGGGAATGAGACCCTTGGCGCTCGATGAGAAATCGTTTTAGCTGTGTTGCTGATAAGTCCTCCCACTCACCGTCCCAACGCGTATTCGCCTTCATCCAAAAGGAGAAATCTCGAATGGCCTGTCCATAGTTTCGAACCGTATAGGCAGACAGTCTACGTTCTTTCTCAAGGTGTGACAGAAAAGGATCCAATCCTTTGATCAACAGATCTGGCGATTCTTCGGTCACTCTGATCGCCCGAGTGAAATGATTGTTCGACCAACCATATTTAACCGACGATCATGAAGCTTGCTGCGGGAATCATAGCTGTTCAACAAACTCCAGAAATCTCTGGAATGATTCATTTCCTTCAAATGCGCCAGCTCATGAAGGATGACGTAATCCTGCACTCCAGTTGTCAGGAGTATGAGTCTCCAGTTCAAAGAGATGCTTCGCGAGGGAGAGCAGGATCCCCAACGGCTGGATTGGTCACGCACGGTAACGCGACTTGGGGGATGAATAATCTTCTTTTCGCTACAAAGAAATTCAAGGCGCTCGGTGAGGCAGAGTTTGGCCAGCTTCTTGAGGGCCTCTCGAATACGGGCTTCATGGATATTATGCGGGTCGTAACGAAAGACGACTTTTTCTTTCTCCCGTTTGTATTCAAAATAAGGGCACCCGCTTGTAAAAGCAAAGGTTACACGACACCGCCTTCCATTTAATGTGAACACAGGCTTGTTCAGAAGATATTCCAAAATGGATGTCGGAGAAGGCGCTTTCGACATTTGGTCGAGCAGCCAATCCCCGCATTGATCAAGAAACGCGAGAGCTACTTTGAGCGATGCGCGATAGGGCACGATCACAAGTGCTTGATTTTGTGCGCCGAGACGAACCGTGATACGACGAGCGCGTTTAGATCGACGAAGGTAGTACGGTATCATTATCGGACCATTCGAAGTCCGCACGGTGTGAAACCTGGTCTCAGTATCTTTCTTCAATCTTTTTAATAATATGGTTGGCATAGCGTCTTAATGCCGATTCAGGATCAATTCCAGCAATGCGGCAAGAAGCCGCCATTTCAAATAATGTTTTGCCGACAGATTCTTCGCTTATCTGTTGAGCCTGAATGGCCACGGATTGTTCATTCACAAGGGACTCGGTATCCAGGCCTTTCTTTTGAATCTGTTTATAGACATCTCTGGCACGGAGCAAGGATGGCAATTGGGGCGGTAAGTGTTTGAACATCTTTCCTTCGGACTGGTTTCCGTTCTTTTGTTCAGTAGCTTTTATCTCGTCCCACTTCTTCAAAACTGCGGTGGAATCCTTCAAATTTAAATCATCCGGGCCAAACACATGCGGATGGCGTCGAATCAGTTTTTCGTTCACTTCATCGCAAACGGCATCAAAATCGAATGTTCCCTTCTCGCTGGCAATCTGAGCGTGCATTATGACCTGCAACAGCACATCGCCAAGCTCTTCCCGCATGTGATCCATATCCAAGGTATCCAGGGTCTCCAGGAGTTCACAGCATTCATCTATCAAACACACAGCCAAAGACTGATGGGTCTGTTCAATGTCCCATGGACACCCATCAGGGGCTCTGAGTGCGGCCACAGTTTCGCGCAAAGCATTGATTGAGCTCACAGTTGTATTTTTTTGTTGGATAGGCAGGATTATTAAGTTCTTGGTTATAACAGTTCCTTAAATAAATAAAGAACGAATCCCGAAGAATGGACAAATTGAATGAGATAATGGCGTACAAAAGGCTGGAGATCGCCGACCGCGTACGCGAGGTGCAGGACTCCGAATTGGAGGCTTTTATTGATCCGGACCGCCCATCCCTGTTCCAAGCTCTTTTCGGTCACGACAAGGTTTCCGTAATTTCCGAAATAAAGCGCAAATCCCCATCTGCAGGTGACATTGCAGCGGGAGCATCTGCCCTGGCTCAGGGAGGACATTATGTGGACGCACAGACGGACGCTATCTCCGTTCTTACGGATGAACGGTTTTTTTCAGGATCGATAAACGACCTGCAAGACGTAACCAACCTGATAAAAGGTTCTCAAGCGAGGGTCCCTTGTTTGAGGAAAGACTTTTTCGTGCATCCGATCCAAATAGTGGAGGCTGCCCAAGCAGGGGCCAGTGCCATACTGATCATCGTCCGCGCACTGACGGATAAGGAGATTCAAATGCTTTATAGGAGCGCGAATGCGGCCGGCCTTGATTCTATCTTTGAAATTCACAACGAAGACGACCTTGCACGAGCAGTCCAAGCTGAAGCGCGCATTATCGGCGTGAATAACCGCAACCTCGCAACTTTCACGACTGACCTGGCATTATCTGAAGCGCTGATTCCAAAAATCCCCGAAGGTTGTGTAAGTATTGCAGAATCGGGGATTGTTTCCATCGAGGATGTTAAGCGCGTTAAGGCAGCTGGTGCTCAAGCTGTCCTCATCGGACAAGCGCTAATGGAGCACGCTGATCCGGGAGCGTTTATCCGAGAAATCCACAATTTGTAAGCTCTCCTGCGCTAAAGGATGGATTATCCAACCCTAACTGTCGTTAAAGCTCTCCTGGAGTCCCGTCAACTCGCTCCCAGGAAACGATTTGGGCAAAATTTTCTGATTGAAGCCAACATTGCTCGAAAGTCACTCGAACTAGCTGAAATAACACCAGGAGACACCGTGGTGGAAATCGGCCCGGGCCTGGGTGCGTTAAGCCAACTTTTGCTTCAGGCAGGCTGCCAGGTTTACGCTATAGAAATGGATTCCGGGTTTTTTCGCTACTTGGAAGAAGTGGTCCTGCCTGAGTACCCACAACATTTTAATTTGAAGCACGGCGACGCGATGGACGCACCGCTTGCAGAGGTCCCAACTGAAGACAAGCCTTTCAAAATCGTTGCGAACTTACCCTATGCTATTTCCACACCTTGGTTGGATGCGGTTCTATCCGGTCCCCTTCCATCGCGCATGGTGATAATGTTACAAAAAGAAGCAGCTAATCGATTTATTGCCGCAAGCGATTCAGGCAACTACGGACCCATTTCAATATTTCTAAAATCAGCTTATGATGTGGAGGCAGTCCATAAGGTGAGTGCCAATTGCTTTTACCCCAAACCAGAGGTGGGCTCAGCATTGTTGAGTATAAAGATTAAGGACAGTCCCATCCTGTTTTCGAAGACGATAAAGGACGGTATCCGGCAAATATTCAGACAAAGACGAAAGCAGATAAGCTCCATCATTCCCAAGATCGATGCTGCCGGGCTTTTCTTGCCATGGCTCGAAGATCTTATTGCCAACGGCCTGAAGCCTACTACTCGACCAGAATCGATAAAGATAGAAGACTGGCAAAAGCTGGCTAAGAATCAGGTATTGGACTTACCAATTGCGTAAGTCTTGAAGCCAATTTTTGCAAGAGCTGCTCGATCGAGAATATTTCGGCCATCGAAAATGCATGCCGGTTTCTCCATTGAATCGAATACCCGCTGAAAATCCAGATCCTTAAACATATCCCACTCCGTTAGAACGGCCACAGCGTGAGCTCCCGCACATGCGGCGTAGGCGTCTTCGGCAATTTCAACATTTCGGTTCGGGACACCATTTTCGTCTTCCTGAGTTTGACCCAAATCTGTAAAAATCAGATTGTGAGCGACTTGTGGATCGAAAATCGAAACGGTGGCGTTCTCCGCAATAAGATCCTGACAGACATAAATCGATGAAGACTCGCGCGTGTCATTGGTATCCTTTTTGAAAGCAAAACCAAGAATGGCAATTTTCTTCCCGTTAACTGTATTAAAAAGCGTTTCTACTATTTTGGCTGAAAATCGTTTTTTCTGGTAATCATTCATCTCAACCACCTTGCACCAATAGTCGGCAACTTCCTGAAGACCATAATATTCACAGAGGTAAACAAGATTCAAAATATCCTTCTGGAAACAAGATCCTCCAAAGCCAACCGAGGCTTTTAAAAATTTTGGCCCAATTCGGCTATCCGTTCCAATCGCCTTTGAAACCTCATCCACATCCGCACCAGTCGCCTCACATAAAGCACTCATTGCATTAATTGAAGAAATCCGTTGAGCCAAGAATGCATTGGCGGTTAGCTTGGATAGCTCAGATGACCAAAGGTTCGTCTTAAGGATTCGTTCGGTAGGAATCCAATTTGCATACACACTGGCCAAGGTATCAATGGCTCTGAGACCTTCAGGAGTTTGATCTCCGCCAATCAATATACGGTCCGCATGATGCAGGTCATTAATTGCGGTCCCTTCCGCAAGAAACTCCGGATTTGAAAGCACCTGAAACTGAGCAGTGTCGCTTTCATTCAAAATGGCTTTTATGGCATCGGCTGTTCGAACGGGAATAGTGGATTTCTCCACAATGATTTTTGGACCCTTTGCCATTTGCGCAATATCACGTGCACACTTTTCAATATACACAAGATCCGCGGCTCGACCGGCGCCAATACCGTATTTTTTTGTAGGTGTTCCTACAGCAACAAAAATAATGTCCGCCTCTGCGATAGCGGTTTCACGGTCGGTTGAGAAAAACAAGTTGGTTCCCCGTCGGCCATCGACGACTTTCTGGAGTCCCGGTTCGAAAATCGGTAAATTCCCGTTATTCCAAGCCTCGATTTTGGATGCGTCTACATCGACCACGGTAACCGTAATGTGAGGACATTTTTCTGCGATTACCGCCATGGTAGGCCCACCTACATAGCCTGCGCCGATGCAACATATTTTCATAACTCAGATAAGATAAGATTAAAGATATTGGTTATTTGAACTTTCGCATTACTTTGGCAAGGCGGTGTCCTGCTTCAACCAAATCGTTCTGTTCAAGTACTCCAAAAGATAAACGGATGTAGTTTTTGGGGCCTCCAGGCGCAAAACATAAATCACCTGGAACATAAAGAACTCCTCCTTTTACAGCATTTTCAAAAAAAGCTCCTTCCCGGGAAGTATCAACAGCGTCGGGCCCCTTGAGCCAAAGAAACATGCCACCATCCGGTTTCTGCCAATCCCAACCCAATTCGGGCAGCCCTTCGCCGATGAGGGTTTGATGCAAGGTTTCCATTTTTTCCAAATAACGAGAACGACTTTTAACCAGATGAGCATCATAGGCACCATCCAAAGTAACCTGCTCCACGATGGCTTGATTAAAATTAGAAGTACCGAAGTCATGATGGCCTTTTATACTAGCCATTTTTGACAGGACTTGGGAGTGGTCACAGATGACATACCCAACCTTTAATCCAGTGGCAAACGGCTTTGTAAAAGTGCCAAAGAAGAGCCGGGGAAAGGAATCAAATTCCTCAATAGCCAGGATACTCATCGAGGCAAAACGCTCCTCAAAAAAGAGTTCGAAATAGGCACCATCCTCAAGTACCGGAATAATCAGGTCTGCTTCTTTCAAGACCGTGGCCACCTCAACCTTTTTTTCCGTGGTCAAACAACGGGTTGACGGGTTTGAATACCAGGATTCCAAGTACACTGCTTTAACCCGGTTTATCGACCCATCCGCCTTGAACGTTTCTATTAACGCCGCAGTAGCTTTTGTATCGATTTCATCATGTTCATCCAAAGGAAGGCCAACCGCGGTTATCCCCAGTCCCTTCAAAAGCTCCAGGAAAACAAAATAACTCGGACTTTCGACCAGAACGATGTCACCAGGATCACATAACACCTGCATGGCCATGTAGAGTGACTGCTGGGAGCCATTCGTAATCATGACATTATCAGGGTGGTAGGATGGACTCTGGTGGTGATCCATCCTGCTCAAACGTTGGGCCACGAACTTTCTTAGATCAGGTCGACCCATGGTTGTGCCGTACTGAAGATACTCCGGGGAACGACCATTCGTGACCAGGGACACAGCTACATCCCGAACAGCCTGAACAGGTAAGGCCTCGGTGTCCGTAAACCCGGCCGCCAAAGAAAGAATCTGCTTGTTTTCCAAAGCGACCTTCATGATTTCGCTGATAACCGGAGGCTCTGCAAGCTGTCCGATCCGAGAGTAGCTAATATCTGGCTTCGTCATTGAATGGTGGGCACGATGCCCAAGCATCCTTGAATCATCAAGCCCTAAGAAACAGTCAAAGAGGAAGGTTTAGGCAATGGCACCAGCGGCGTCCGTTGAAGGTCCAATCTCGGGTTTTTTCTTTTTGGCGGCGGCTTCCTTCTCAACTTCTTCGACTTTATCCTGTCCTTTACGAATCAGATCATTGTTTTCGAAAGGAGAAGTAATCTTACCATCTTTGAGCGCTTCATGAACATGGACAGCCTCAATGGTTTCGTATTCGAGAAGCGCCTCAGCTATCAATTTTAATGCATCATGGTGTTCTTCGATGATGCCCTTGGCCCGCTCATACTGAGCGTTAATGATTGCGCGGATATTTTCGTCTATCTTCCTCGCGGTCTCCTCACTGTAATTTTGCGTACGGGTGATTTCACGGGCCAGAAACATATGCTCTTGATTTTCACCAAGGGCGACAGGTCCCAAGTCGCCCATACCCCAATCGCAAACCATGTGACGTGCGGTCTTGGTGGCCATCTTGATATCTCCCGAAGCTCCGTTGCTAAAGTCGCCTGTTTCGATTTCTTCGCCGAGACGACCGCCCATGGCCATACAGATTTCATCAAGTAATTCCTTTTTGGAGCGGCCTAAAATATCCTTGGTAGGAGTGAACATGGTCATCCCCAAAGCGCGTCCACGTGGGATTATCGTTACCTTGTAGAGGGCTAACTTCTTGTCTCCCAGAACGGCTTGAACCAAGGCATGGCCCGCTTCGTGGAATGCAGTCATCCGACGATCTTCTTCGTCCATGAGTTTTCGGCGTTCACGACCAAAGCTAATTTTGTCGCGCGCCTCATCCATATCATGGCGATCGACCTCCTTCTTGTCATAACGAGCGGCGATCAACGCACCCTCATTCAAGAGATTTGCCAGATCGGCACCTGAAAAACCTGTAGTGCCCTGCGCGACAACCCGGAGATCTACACCTGCACCCAATTTTATTTTTTTGGCGTGCACCTTCAATATGGCTTCCCGGCCATTTAGATCGGGCAAGTCGATAAGCACCTGACGGTCAAAACGACCCGGGCGAAGCAGTGCTCCATCCAATACATCCGGGCGATTCGTTGCAGCAATGATAACCACACCTTCGTGTCCATCGAATCCATCCATCTCAACCAAAAGGGAATTCAAAGTTTGCTCGCGCTCGTCGTTACCGCCACCGAGGCCTGCGCCACGTTGGCGACCCACCGCATCGATTTCATCAATGAATACAATACAGGGTGCATGTTTGCGTGCCTGCTCGAACATGTCACGCACTCGACTCGCACCTACGCCTACAAACATTTCTACAAAATCTGAACCGCTAATGGTGAAAAAAGGAACTTCCGCTTCCCCGGCAACAGCACGGGCGATGAGCGTCTTACCCGTTCCAGGAGGTCCGACCATGAGAATCCCCTTGGGGATTTGCCCCCCGATACGTTGGAATTTTTTAGGATCTTTAAGAAAGTCAACGACCTCTCCTACTTCTTCTTTAGCTTCATCGCAACCAGCCACGTCTTTAAAAGAAACTTTATCCCGATCGCGAGTGAGTAGCTTGGCTTTACTTTTGCCAAAGCTCATAGCTCCACGGCCAGCCATTCTCAACTGACGGACAAACAGAAAATAGAGAAGTCCAATGATGAGAATAAAAGGAACAATTCCGAGCAGGAGATCCGTCATTGCGCTGCTACTCTTCTCCTCAGAAAATTTTCCAGACTCCTGAAGCTTTTGATACACATCTCCGGTCAAGCGACCATCGGAGCGAAACCGAATAGGTTCCTTTTCAGAATCTTGATTTGTAGAAACATAAGTGGAAGCATCTGGATCAACTGGGACCTCCATCCGGGGATCAACATACAGTTCTCCCGTAATAATTGACCATTCCCATGAGCCTCCGGAAGGATCCGATTTGATTATGCCAGACTTGATATTTCCGCGATCAAGTTCGGTAAACACTTCATGAGGTTCCAGTGAAATTATACGGCCTTTGGTCCGCGGACCGAGCATAAACAAGCTCGCGATGGCCAATACAACAAGAAGCCAGATCATGGCAACTTTCGGTTGGAAGCGATCAGGTGGACTATTTTTTAATGGGCGGCGGCCCTCAGAGTCGTTTTCAGTAGGCATGTCTTAATATCAGAAAATTTGTAGCTTAGAACAATCTTAGTGTCAGAAGGTATAAGTCAATTGCAGGATTTCTTTTGTTTTTTCAGTTACGCGGACGAGATGGTTCACCGGAAGCCCGGGACACCAAAGGATTAGTGAATCATTCGTAGTGACCACCGGTAGTTTATTTCGTTCCTCTTTTGGTATTTTACGATCTCCAAACAAATCTTGAAGTTTCCTATTTCCAGGGGCGTTGAGCGCCTGATAGCGATCTCCTGGTTGCCAAAACCGGATAATAAAGGATTCATGTGGGATACGGTCACAGTCTAATAGAACCGTTGTACTCTCCGAATATTTCCCATTTTTAAGATCTCCCAGTAATTTTTCCGAGGATTGCGTCCATTGGGAGCTAAGTTTTGCGCCTGATGGCAGCGAAAGTGTTTCGTTCGGACTTAGGCTGAAACGCTCAACTCGAAGAAAATCCTGATCGAAATCCTTCTCAAACGAAATACGCCTGCCATTCACACGAATAAATCCTTCGCTAGCGCTCCATTGTCCTTTTCCCAGATCAGCCAATCTATCCAACACTTCATTTACGACAGAGGTGGAAATCGAACCATCCAGCTTCCTTGAGGCAATCCACATTTGAAACCAACGCCGAAGCACGGCTCTTGGTCCATCAACTTCCATCAGTTCCGCAGGATTATCGGAGGGAGAGGGAAACGCTGATTGCCCTAATTGATGCTCAATCGCTTCATCCGCCTCTTCCAAAAAAGCTCTCACCTGAGCGGCAGCTCGTCCGAGGTCAAACTGAGTTGCTTCCTGCCATGCCGGAATCACTTCGTTCCGCAAACGATTTCGATCAAAACGCGAATCTGCATTAGAAGCATCTTCCCGCCAGGGAATCGCAGCATCGGACAATGCGGTTTCAATAGCCGCTTTTGAAAGGGTAAGAAGTGGCCGAACCATCGTTTTTCCGTTTGCAAATTCAGTCACCGGTTTTGGGGCGGAAAGGCCTTTCAGATTACTGGCTCGAGCAATCCGCAACAGTAAGGTTTCCAGTATATCATCCTGTTGGTGACCAGAAATGATGAGGGCACCCTTCTTTTCGAAAACAAATGCATCAAAAAAGGCATGGCGCGCTTTTCGTGCCCGTTCCTCAGATACGGAGATTGAATCATCTCTGTCCTTCCATAAACCACCAACGAATTCCAATTCCAGTCCTTTGGCCACTTCCTCCACAAAAGCAGCATCTTGTTCTGATGCCTCACCTCGAAGTAAGTGATTAAAATGCAACACCGTAATCCGCGAACGCAGTTCCGGGAAATGCGCAAAAACCAATAAGAGTACAGCCAATGAATCTGATCCACCTGAACAGGCAACGCCCAGAGAACCGGTGGAGGACCCGATCTTTTCGGTAGCCTTGAGATGAAGCCCCGACTTCGAAATCGAATCTGCCAGTGCGTCCGCTTTATTAGGCCAGTCCATGATTCATCTTAGGTTAAATAATCTTCCCCGAAATAATCGACCAACACAGCAGGAATTTTAACCCGTCCATCTTCCTGCAAATTATTTTCAAGAATCGCAGCCAATACACGGGGAACGGCGAGAGCAGAACCATTCAAGGTATGCACATGAACGGGCTTCTCTCCTTGAGAACGAAAGCGGATGTTTGCCCGCCGTGCCTGAAAGGATTCAAAATTGCTACAACTGGAAACCTCCAACCACCGTTCCTGGCCGGCAGCCCAGACTTCCAAATCATATTTCTTGGTCTGAGTGAAACCTAGGTCACCGGTGCACATAAGCAGAACGCGGTACGGAAGCTCCAGTTTCTGAAGCAATCTTTCGGCATGGTCGCGAAGACTTTCCAACTCGTCATAGGACTCCCCGGGTTTGACCCATTTTACCAATTCCACTTTATCGAACTGGTGGGTGCGATTCAAACCGCGTACGTCTTTACCATGACTTCCCGCCTCGCGACGAAAACACGGCGTGTAACAAGCACGATAGATTGGAAGGTCCGCCTCATCCAGAATCTCGTCCCGGTAGAAATTCGTGACCGGGACTTCAGAGGTGGGGATCATGTAAAACCCTTCCTGAGGGATCACATACATCTGCCCTTCCTTATCCGGCAACTGTCCCGTTGCCCGGGCGCTGGCTTCGTTTACAACCAACGGAGCCATGAGCTCCTCGAAACCATTGTTGCGAGCCTCGTCCAGGTAAAAATTGATTAAACTCCGGATAAGCCGAGCCAAGCCACCCTGAAAAAACGGCCATCCAGCACCAGTAACTTTGGAGCCTCGAGGAAAGTCTGAGAGTCGGTTGAAAACATCCGAATCGTAATGAGCCACCGCGTGAGGGCTTGCACTGGCGATATCGCCCCAGGATGAATGAACTACATTTCCTTCCGGTGTTGGAGCAACGGGCACTGAACTGTGAGCGATATTGGGAATAGAAAGTAGCGCCTGTTCCCACTTTTCTTCGAGCTCCTTTAAGGATGAGTCTCCCTCTTTGACGTTTGATGCGACAGCACGCATTTCTTCAAGCTTTGCCAGAAACTCTGGAGACCCTTTTCCCAAAGCAGCCATTTCGGAGTTCACGCTCTTCTGCTGGGCGCGCAGTTGCTCCACAGTTGTAATCAACTGCCGACGTTCTATGTCCATCGCCAAAATCGCATCCAGGTCGCAATCGCTGCCCTTGTTGGCTATGGCCTCGCGAACCCGCTCCGGTTCTTCTCTCAGGATCTTAGTATCAATCATCGATTATCCAGGTTAAAAAGCGCGCAACCTTAGCCGCGTGCACTCTGGAATTCCAAGGATAAAGTATTCGTCTTTTTGCCGTCTGAAAGTTCCGGTATCTTTGGAAACAATAAACACACACTGCGAATCCTGCCAGTATCCTCAAGCTCTACGCTTTAACATCACAACTGCCAGGGCAATTCCACCGAATATTAATGCGTAAGTGGATGGTTCGGGGATAACTTCCCCACCAAGAACAATATCGGTGTCGCTGTTACTCTTAAATTTTATGTCTCCATTATTGGAACCCGAATCCCAGCCATAAATGCGCACTTCGACGGTTCCAGTCACATTAGTGAGGCTGCTAAGATCAAAAGTCACCGTTCCATAGCCAGGGTCTCCAGAAATATTGAAAGTATCCACCTCATTCCCGCCAGTAAAGCCAGCGACACTGGTAAAAACAGCAAACTTGTCCGGCCCATTCGAACCGCCGGTATCTCGGCCGCGAAAATCAAAGGTGAGGTCTCCAAAATTAGCAGCACGTCCAACATCAACGGTTACGTCGAAGGCGATGTAATCGTTATTGGCAACATCAAGTGAACTGTTGGTACTCCAACTTCTGAACTCGATACCGTGGTTCTCATTTCGCCTTAGCAGGCCTGACCCGACCGAAATATTCGAAGCGCTCATACTTCCAGCGGGATAGGAGGCAAATGAGGAAGCCAAAATAGTATTTTGATAAGTGATTCCGTCAAAATCCCATACGACCAGTTGACCCTTCAATCCCGAAAAGGTACAACAAAGAGTGCTCATTAATAAAATTATTTTCATAGCGGGTATTACCAAAACCCGCAAAAAACAGGCTACTGGACATCACTCAAAAAAGGGGTCCGCACTTTTTATCATATTATTATCAAGCTCTTCAGACTACTTTTACGGAGAAATTAATTCACGATTTTGTTTCATCCATCGCAGATGCATTTTCGATACCAGTATTTTAAAAGTACTCTTATTTCTGACTGCACTTACATCTCTGTCTGAGCATCATTTAACCCAAGCATGCCCAAGCTTTCGACTATCTTCCTGAAGCCTGGATCAGTCATCAGATCTTCGAACGCATGGGTACTCGAAATACGAAAAAAGAATTGCTCGTCCTGACTTTGGAATCCGGTTTGAGAAATTATTTCCGGCAATTCAATCAAGGAACCGGCATTTCGGGTAATCTTTAAATTATTGCCGCCGACCAGATGCCAGAAAGCAACATGCACCTTGCCTCCATTCTTTTCCATCAGTCGATATTTTCCCGAAATCAGTTTCCGACCATTGGGAAACGCGAGTGGGTAATCATCCAAACCTTGATCGATGTTCCAACCACCATTCACCCAACAACTGTCGGGGACATGCCACTGCACATCGCGCACATCCACTTTTCCGGGGCTCCAGTATGCTGCCCATACTGCTACCATCACTTCTCCGGATATGTATACGCGGTACAGACCTTCATCAAATGCCAAATCGCGATCAATCACCTTCAACACCTCCTCGGACTCCGATAACGGAGGATCGATCCAATCCCAATCATCAAGATCCGAAGGCAACTTTGATTTAAAATCAGGCAAGGTGAACAAAGGGTCTGCTTTCCTGGGCAGAATAGTAAATAACGCCAAAGCGAAAAGTGCGATTCCGCAAAACACGAGCAGGTATAACTTTGGCGAAGTAAATGGCATAAATTAATGGTCGATTGAAACTCTTAAGGAGAGTTGTGAAGGCGCAAAGACATTTCGTCAGAGGGCGAACGAAATATTTCCAGAGACAAAAAAACCTGCATGAAGCAGGTTTCCTATCACAACCAGACGATGTTTAACGGACAATAAACAATAATGGTTTTAAGTTACGGCAATCGTTTCCCCGCGGGTTGGCATCGTTCAAAGATTCTCATCGGTCAAAAAATTGCCTCACTTTACGCAACGGTTTCAGCAGTCGAAATCCAAACGCAGGCTTTAGCTCATTTAATTCCCAGGCCCTGCGATCCATTCTATTGGCAATCATCCGATTTTTAAACGATGCGTTGGACATTCCGCCCATACGCATATTCACCTTCACATTTGGAATATATTTAATCCGTTTTCCGTCAGTAGCACGGTATAATTATTTAGAGCGTATAATGCGTATGGTTACAGGGATTGATAAATAAACTTGCCCTCG
>JAQBYJ010000015.1 GCA_027622555.1 Verrucomicrobiota bacterium | reverse complement strand
GAGGGCAAGTTTATTTATCAATCCCTGTAACCATACGCATTATACGCTCTAAATAATTATACCGTGCAACGCATACTTAGTAGTTGGCAAATCCGGCGACATTCATAGCGTTTCGAAGCTATGGCTAACGATTATACCCCAATCAATCTGTCGCGGAGACGATTTGTAGAAATCACCGGTAAAGCTGCCACTGCAGCGGCCCTTACTTCAGTGGCATTTCCGTCCATCACCCTTGGAGCGGACCCTACAGTAAATCCTGTCAAAGTCGGCCACATAGGACTGGGTGTTCGAGGTGGTCGTCTCATTCAATACACTGCTTCAATTCCATCAGCAAAGGTGGTGGCAGTTTGCGACGTTTACAAACCACACCTGCAAAAAGGAGTCAGTCGCTCCCACAACCCGGAGGTTAAAACCTACCACGATTACCAAGACTTGTTGGACGATCCGGAAATCGAAGCGGTTGTCATAGCCTGTCCCGATCACTGGCATGAGAAAATGATGATCGACGCCATGAAAGCGGGAAAAGACGTCTACTGTGAGAAGGGCTGGACAACATCTGTGGAAGCAGCGAAACGCATGCGAGCAGCAGTTAAGAAGTATGATAGAATTTTGCAGCTAGGACATCAGGGGCGCCAACACGCCGCAGCTGATGTTGCCAGGAAAATGATAGAGGATGGAGAACTGGGAGAGGTCACACTTATCAAAATTGGCCGCTACTTTAACGGAACTGCGGACCGGCCACCCTGGAGATGGTATGGAGATTACTCTAATTACGAACATCCGGATCCCAATGAAGTAATTAAAGACCTCGATTGGAAACGGTGGCTAGGATCCTCCAAAAAGATAGACTTCGACGAGCGACATTTCTGGCATTGGCGTTGTTACTGGGAATACGGAACCGGACAAGCAGGTGATTTGCTTTCACATGAAACTGACTTCATTCAATCCATCACCAACCACGGCATCCCGGACACCTGTAATTGCTCCGGTCTCAATGCCTTTTGGAAAGACGATCGGGAGGTTCCAGACACCTGGATGACTACCTATCAATGGGAGAAGAAAAATTGCACCATGCAATTCGAGGGAGTGCAGAATTCAAAGCGAATGCAAACACCGGAGTTTGTCGGTCGTGATGCACGCATGATCTTCAACGACATTGGCCAGGCAGCCTCCCGCTTTGAAATCTACTCTGATGACAAAGCCTACGTTCCCTCTCAGTATCCCCAACCACAACCCAAGTATAAATTCGCTGCCGGAAAGGAACACCGGAAGCCCAGCCACATGGAAAACTTCCTTGAATGCGTTCGCACAAGGGAAAAAGCCTGGTGCAATGAAGACGAAGCATTCATAGAAGCCGTGACCCTTTTGATGTCCGTAGAATCTTATAAAAAGAAGCGACAGATTCGTTGGGATTCAGATAGGGAAAGAATGGTTTAAGACAGAAGATCGACCCGCTCTATTTAGAAACGAAATTCGACACAGTATGATATCAAATTCGCCGAAAGGCTTTTTCCTCAAGTTCCTGTCGATTGCAATGCTCACAATTGCAACGACTCTACAGGCGGACGACCGACCCAACATCATTGTGATTATTTGCGATGATCTGGGCTATGGGGATCTTGGGTGCTATGGTCACCCGCATATCCAAACGCCCCATCTGAATCAATTGGCGGCTGACGGCATTCGGTTGACCGATTTCTACTCCACAGCACCAGTGTGTTCTCCGTCCCGTGTGGGTCTAATGACTGGAAGGAGTCCCAATCGGGCAGGCGTGTTTGATTGGATTCCAGAGGGAAATGCAGTTAGGCCAGACGCCAGGGAACAGGTTCACATGCGCGATTCAGAAGTGACGATTCCGAAACTGCTTAAGGCCGCGGGATACGCCACAGCCATGGCTGGTAAATGGCATTGCAACTCCATGTTCAATTCACCTGTACAACCGCAACCAGGAGATGCCGGCTTTGATCATTGGCTGGCCACGCAAAACAACGCCGCACCTTCTCATGCGAATCCGGTTAATTATGTACGCAATGGTAAAAGCGTTGGCCCCATTGAAGGATACAGCTGCCAGATCGTTGCGAACGAAGGAATCGAATGGATAAGCAACCATCACAAAAATGATCCTGAGCAACCGTTCTTTTTCTACATGGCGTTTCACGAACCTCACGAGCCCATTGCATCTCCGGAAGAAATTATCGCGACTTATCGATCTGTCGCTGTAACCGAAAAAGAAGCGACCTACTTTGCCAATGTCGAAAACATGGATCGTGCGGTTGGAAGGCTTCTTAAGACGCTGAAAGATCTTTCCATCGACAAAAACACACTGGTCGTCTTCACCTCCGACAACGGACCCGAAACCTTAAATCGTTATCCCAGTGCCAGCTATTCCTGGGGAAGACCCGATCCCCTGCGCGGAATGAAACTATGGACAACCGATGCCGGATTTCGCGTCGCTGGTATCATGCGCTGGCCGGCAAAAATCAATCCCGGGCAAACCATTCAACATCCCGTTTCCGCTCTCGATTTTCTGCCAACCTTTTGCGACCTAGCAGGCACCGAACCTCCGGAATCTCTCGAACTGGATGGAGCCAATTTCCTTCCCATCCTGGATGGCTTTCCCGTCATTAGAAGCAAGCCGTTGGTGTGGGCTTACTACAACGCAATCAACGAACGTCGGGTTGCAATGCGGAGCGACCGATGGAAAGTCCTGGCAAAAGTGGACTTACCCAAGCTGCAGAATCTTCACTCGGGAAATATTGAACGAGTAAAGGCCGCACAACTTTCGGATATCCAGGTCTTCGACATGGAGAACGATGTAAAAGAAGTAAATGACCTCTCAGGAAAGTACACCTATCTTACAGAAATTCTTACCACCGAGCTCACTCGTAATTACGGAGAACTTCTTGATGGCTCTCATATCTGGACTCCTCAATAAAACATGTGTAGCCCGCCATAAATAGCATAAGATCCGACGTCGGGGTCATTCCTTGTAATCTTGACGTAGCTTGCGGAGTCAACTGATTCAAGGTTTGACCCCCTCCTTAATGGTTGGCGAAATATAAATTACAAAGCGTTTGGCGGCCCACACTAGGATGTCTCAGCAATCAATTTAATAAAACAACATTATGCTCAGCAAAAAATACTTAATATTTCTGATCGCATTTTTCACTTCCTTAAGTGTAGGTGCTGCAACGCCAAACATTCTTTTCATTACCATCGACGATATGAGCTGCGACTCGGTCGGCGTGTATGGAAGTAAGCTTGAAGGAACAACACCCAACATGGACAAGCTGGCCCGGGAGGGGCTGCGCTTCCAATACGCACACGTTCAGGTAGGCAATTGTATGCCCGGGCGCAATGTCATGTACTCAGGCCTTTATTCGCATAACAACAGGGTCGAGGGATTCTATCAGGTGCCAGACGCGAAACATCCACACATCAGTGACCTGATGCAAGGCGGTGGTTACTTCACAGCTATCTTCGGTAAGGTGGCCCATTCGACTCCTTATACTCCTTATGCGTGGAGCTTGAACCTGGACATCATCGATGGGAAAAAACTCCACACAAAAGACCCCAACTCTTTTGGCCTGGCAACTCGGCGCGGCATCCAGGCAAGCAAGGATGCAAAAAAGCCGTTTTACCTGAACGTAAATGTCTCTGATCCCCACAAGCCGTTCTACGGAATGAACGGCAAACAGGAATTGTTCGATGACCCTTACAAACCTTCCAGGTTTTTTACCCCCGAAGAAGTGCCCATTCCTGGATTCTTGTTCGAAGATCCAAAGATTCGTTTGGAGCTGGCTCATTATTACATGTCTGTACGAAGAGCCGACGATGCAGTCGGACAAATTCTACAGGCTCTAGAAGATTCAGGTGAGTCGGACAACACCGTGGTTATGTTAATAGCAGATCACGGCATGGCTCTACCTTGGGCGAAGACCGCCCTTTACCATCACAGCACGCACACGCCCTGGATCGTTCGTTGGCCTGGAAAAATCAAAGCCAATACTATCGACGAAGCGCATATGATTTCAGCAGTAGACCTCACTCCCACCCTGTTGGACGTCGCAGGGATCAAAGGAAAAACGAAATTCGATGGTCGGTCTTTCTTCCCGATACTCGAAGGTAAATCCCAAAAAGGACGAGACTTCGTTATCAAAGAATACAACGAGAACTCGGGAGCCGGTCGACACCCGATCCGCGGGATCCAGACGAAACAATTTCTCTACCTGTTTAATCCCTGGTCCGACAGTAAGAACAAATTCAAAACCGCTACAACTGGAACCCTTAGTTATGAGGTCATGCGAGATTGTGCTCAAACCGATCCCGTCATGGCCGAACGTTTGAGGTTCTTTGATTATCGCGTCGTCGAAGAATTATACGATGTTGAGAACGACCCCGACTGCCTGAACAACCTGGCTAACCACCCTGATTACCGCGATCAGGTTGAGAACTTCAAGAGCGACCTGGAACAATGGATGGTCGATACCAATGACCACGCCTTGGAAGCCCTCCGGAATATTAAAAATCCTGAGGCAATGTACGCTTACGTGGCGAGAACCCAGCAGGAAGCAAACGATCGCCGGGCAGCCAAACAAAAAGCTCAGCAAATGGAGCGCAGAGCCCAACAGGAAGCCAAGAAAAAATCATAACGACTCGACCCACTCAGATAGCGTCAAAATAAATCAGTTTAACTATAAACAGTCGCAACTATTTTGATTTAGGTAGGGCTTGATCGCCGAGCAAGCCGTCGTGGAATCGGCGGTACAGAGCAAAACCGCCGTACCATTTTCAACAACAGAATAAGATTATAATGCTCTAAACAAAAAAAATCGGCGCACTCCCAGGAGTACGCCGATGAAATTTGTTAGATCCTTTGGCTAAAAAAAACTAACCAAGCTTCTTGATTTCGGCTATCACATTTGCGGTATCCTCAGTGGGATTTACCTTATCGTTTTTGTAAACGACTTTGCCGCTCTTATCGATAATGAAAGTCCAACGCATGGTCGTTAGTCCACGAGTCAGGGTGTGCATAATGCCTGCTACTTCGCGTTCAATAGAACCACCCTCTTTAGTCGCAACACCGAACAGCTTTGCAATACTTCCATCTGCGTCAGAAAGTAAAGGAAAGTTCAGGTCATTTGCTTGCTTGAAAAGCTTGAGGTTATTAACCGAGTCACCGCTGACTCCCACTACCACGGCATCGACATCATTGAGTCCAGCAGACATGTCTCTATAGGCACAGGCTTGTTTGGTACAACCGCCGGTCATAGCTGCCGGGTAAAAGTAAACCACAATGTTCTTCTTTCCGAGATGTTCGGAAAACTGCCACAGATCACCCGAATCGGCATTAGCGATAAAAGGATCAACCGAGGAGCCCACATCCAATCCCGCGGAAGCGGTGAGCGAGCTGATGAATAGAATAATAGACAATAGACTTAGGGAACGTTTCATAAGGTTTATATTTAGTGTATCGGTTTATCCGTCAATGGGATTTAGAAAGCCATTCGACTGTGATATTCCCACATAGCTCCCACATTTCAGCAATTTTCTTTCAAACGGCCTTGTGAATGTCTCCAGTCCGTACCACATGCCCCCTTTAACACCCCTTTGCTGAAGAGAGTTATGAATTGATAAAGTCGATTTGATAAAGACAGTGCGCCCCTCTCGGCACTAAAGACATGAGCGAAATTGCGTAGACTCAGAATCCAACTTGAAAAATCCAGAACACTTAAGTTTACTGTTAAACTTATGAGAAAGGTTACCTTGCGCGATATTGCTAGAGAGGCAGGAGTCTCAGTCACAGCGGTGTCGTTGGCCCTGAGAGGTAGTAAAAGGATTAGCCCTGTGAAAACGAGTGAGATCTTGGAAATCTCCAATAAGCTGGGCTATACGCGAGATCCAATGATGAGTGCCCTGTGTACATATCGCGATACCAGTAATCCAAGAACCAAAAACGTTAACATCAACTTTCTCCAGTTCGGTGAAAAATCGCAATCGTTAAAGAACCAGGGAGAAATCGAAAGAGAGATTTGGGAAAGTGCATTAAAGGAATCGAAAAGATTGGGATACAACCTCAATACAACCTGGGCTGGCGATCCGACATTAACCCCAAGTCGTTTGAAGAATATCTTAATTTCAAAGGGAGTTGCCGGGCTCATCCTCTACCAGGCCAATTGTCCACTCGCATACTTGGAACCCATTATGAATGACTTTTCACTCATTTGGATCGGAGATGGTCCCAAAGGAGTAAAGCTCAACAGCACAAGGATTAACCGCTTTTCATCTATGAAACTGGCCTGGGAAAATCTAAGTAAACTTGGATACCAAAACGGCGGGCTTATCTTTGCAGAACACAACGTAGATCAAAATTATGGAGAATGGGAAGCTGCGCAAAACCATTTTCAAAGACACTATACTGGCAACGTTGATTATATACCTCCCCTAACATTCAAAACCAACGACGATTGTGACCCCAACGCCTTGTCCGCATGGATCACTAAATGGAAACCACAAGTGGTAATCTCTACATTCAGGAGCATCTATCCCCTGCTCCAGGAATTGAATTACGATATCCCTCGGGATATAGGTTACCTTTCGCTATCAACTGAAAAAGAAAGTCCTATTTCAGGGATTGACCAACAGACTGAAATAATTGCGGAAAACGGTGTTCGCGTGTTAGATCGGCTCATTTGCAATCGCGAGCAAGGCATACCAGCTCACCAACAAATCATCGAAACCAACGGTGTGTGGAATAGCGGCAGGACCCTAAGGCAGCTGACCTGAACACCTGTCATTTTTTGAGCCTTAAATTCGGTAATTATTATGCGTTTTCCTAGTTTAAACCATCATGCTTATTACTAGTTTACTGTTAAACTAATTTTGGAGTTTAAAAGTAAGAAACCACCCTTAGTGTTCAGACCAGTAAACTAACTTAGCTCATCGCTTTCATCTCTCCGCTTAGTTACCTCTAGGATCTATTATAACCTAGGCTGATTTGTCGGTCGATGAGTGAATCTAGACCCTGATTAACCAAACAAACGTATATGAAACCAACTAAACAATGCCTAATTCGCCTGGTACCTGCAGCTCTTCTACTTGCCGGACCGAGCCTGCTCGTCGCTCAAAATGAAGACGACAAAATCTACGATCTATCTCCTTTTCAGGTAAATTCCTCAGGTGACGTTGGTTACGCCGCTGAGAATACCCTGGCCGGTAGTCGATTGAACACATCCCTGAGAGATACCGCTGCCCCGATATCGGTTTATACTGCTGAATTCATCAGTGATATTGGCGTCGATACCTTGGAGGATGTATTGAAATACTCTCTGAGTGTAACACCAGAGTTGTCCGATGTAGACGGTGGTTTCGGCGCGAATCAGTTAACGGCTTTCGACGCCCGTTATCGTGTTCGCGGTTTAGGCGCATCTCAAGCGAGAAACTTCTTCGAGACACGCCTCGACCAGGATGTTTTCAATATGGAACGTATAGACGAATCCCGCGGCCCCAACTCCATTCTATTTGGAATCGGCCAGCCAGGAGGTGTGATCAACTCTTCAACCAAACGCCCCAAGTATATCGATTTCACAACACTCGATATCACCGTAGGCGACGCGAGTCGATTCCGCGCGGCAATTGACACTAATAAAGTGCTTGTTGAAGACAAACTGGCGTTGCGATTCAATATGCTTTACAATACTAACGGAGAAGCGGGTCGGCCTTGGGTAGACCACCAAGATAAACGCGCTCACATCGCCTTGGAATGGAGAGCAACTGATTCAACTACGGTCTATGTTGAATATGAATATGGCGATGTCATGGACAATCCAACGCTTCCGTTCGGACCAGCCGATGGAGCAAAACTGTGGATAGAGAGTGGTCGGCCAGCAGCCGGTGATTCAGGAGTTGGCGTTAATCAAGGAATACAAAATGGAACCCTCAATAGGGTCGTTATTGTAGACAATTCAGGAGAAGGAGTGGATATGAGGGCGTCAGTGAGGACGGACAATCCATTCTCAAAGGTCAAGCCAACTTTTACCAAAGACAACCGGATTATCAATGATCCAGCAAGAAGTGGTACCGTTGAAGTTCCACTATACGCCGCTCTTTCGGGGCCATGGCAAATGCGTGGCTCACGTGATATAGACATTTTCTCAGCAACCGTTGAGCAGCGTCTTGGAGAAAATACCTTTTTGGAGTTTGCATTTACCAATATGCAAGCCCAACGAGACTCGTTTCGCATGGGTCAGCCATCCAATCTTCAAGGAGATCCAAACCGCAATTTACCAAACGGTTCAGCAAACCCTTATTTCCAGGAACTTTACTTTGAATCGATACTGGAATTGGACGAACGGTATTTTGAAGATGAATGGAAACGTGTGACTTTCTCCCATCAACAGGATTTCGATAATTGGCTGGGTTTACACCGTTTTGCAGCGATGTGGGAACAACAGGATAACCTTTTCCATCGCGATTCCTTCTTAAACGTATGGACCGGCCCGGGACCGGCCAATAATCCCACTTGGAATGGACCATTCAACAACAATCCCTACAATGGAAATAATCAGGTATTATGGCGTCACTATTTAACTGACATAGACAGCACTAAAGACTGGCGGGTTGGCTACGATCCCGAGAGAAAGGGAGTCGGTTATACGGCTACGACTACAGACGGCAGAACCGTGACATCGGACTGGGTGCAAAACCGGATTGGCAACGATACCAGAAAAACCGAATCCCTCATGTTCGCTTTGCAAAGTTACTTTTGGGATAATAGAATCGTTACGACCTACGGCTTTAGAAAAGATGATTTCAAAAGTGCGTCACCAGCCCAGATCAACAACAACACCAATGGGCAAAGAGACGTTCTCGATCTGACCGATGTAAGTAGAACCGAAATCAAACCAACAACCCGGACTGCGGGATTGGTATTCCATGTCAACGATATCGTTTCTTTAGCTGCCAACAAGGCGACAAATGCTGCGGCCTCTGATTTTGCGGAACGGGAAATCTTTGGACCTTCCGGGGAAACAGGCGGAGCGGTACCGGTAATAAGTGGTGAAACGGTTGATTACTCGATTAATTTCAATCTTCTGGACGGGAAAATGTACATTCAAAGTACCTACTTTGAAACTTCGTCGAATCAAGAAAGCTCATTCCTTTCCTTCGGGAGCATTAGCCCCATTGCAGCGGTAAACACCATCTACGATAACCTGGTTGCCGGTAACCCCGGCGCTACTCCACCAATCGCTCCCTTCATAACGCAGTCCGTTTTTGATGCCCAGGATATCACAGTGGATGTGGGAACTACTTCAGCGGAGACAACCGGATATGAATTTTCGATTGTAACCAACATCACCGACAATTGGCGCCTCACGGCCAACTATTCCTATATCGATTCCGTTCTCAAAGATATCTTTCAGGAATGGACCGGCTGGTGGGAAGGGACCACGGGCAAATCTTTCTTTAAAAAGTTCGACCAAAATTTCGTCTTACCCCAAGACGGACCATTCGAACCCGGAGTAACATTGGGTGAGGCCATATCGATTACTGAAACGGCAGCCACAGCAGTTCAAAACCGTGCAGGCGGAACCAGCTCAGGACAAAGACATCACAAGTTCAACTTGTTCACCAAATATACCTTCAAGGAAGGTGCATTGAAAGACTTGTCGATTGGTGGTGGAGCACGTTACAGGAGTGGTGCCACGTGGATCCAGGAAAGCGCGATTCTCGGTCCACAAGAGTTTAATGGAATGACCCTGTTTGACTTCGTAGCAGGTTACAACACCGAGCTCTTTGGTATGCCAGTCAAACTTCAGTTTAACGTGAGTAACCTCTTCGACAAAGATGATATCTCTGTAGCAAGACTGGATGATACTCCCAGACCTGATGGCAGCTACGAGGTGTGGAGACACATTCTTACACCACGTCGCGATTATCGCCTGAGCGCTGAATTCAGATTCTAGTTACTGTTTGTTTTAATTGCAAAGCGGTGTAGCCAATGGCTACGCCGCTTTTTTTTGAGGAGATTCATCCAATCATTCCTTGGGGGAAATTCTTCACCGAACCCATTTCCCGGATACGGGTTCTTGTTTCAGAATTACCGGCCAACCTTCGTGCTGATTCACCGAATCGGTTGGCCAGCATTCAAGGGTGATTTGTTTTCGGTCGGGTGAGATTACAATCATACCGTAGCCATCTTTGGTTTGTTGGCTGTCGAGTAATAGATGCTCACTGGCATAGCCTATGTTGCGTTCAACATTGATTTCAAACATCTCCTGGTTGGAGGTATGAGGGTTGCCTACCGCGGCAACAGTCATGCGGTTTCCAAATCCGTCAAAAAAATCGCCTGTGTAATATGGTTCACCCGACCTACGGTTGGCACCGTCTTCCTTGGGCTCCCACCAGCGTCGGTATTTGTTGGCAATGGACGGCACGACAAACTGCCAGACACTATCACCAAAACCTTTGACCCCATGCTGTAGAACCGCGGGCAGATGCGTATCCCCGGAAAGGAGAATTACATTTCCTTGAGCTAATACTTCCAGGGCACGATTGCGACCACTCTGAGGCCACCCCCCCGAATCGAGGTCAAGCCAGAGCTTGCCCGAAGGTGCGGTATGCAGGGAAGCAAAGAGCGTTTGCGTAAATCCAATCCGTACGCCCTCGGTTCGATCAATCCAACTCTGCAGAAAGGCTTCCTGTTGAGCCCCCAACAATTGCCCATTCGGAATATCCGCCTGCCTGCCATCGTAATCGGCATTTGCGATTTTGGATCCATATTTTTCCACCGGGCCGACCAACGTAGGCAGGCTTTTGAATTTGCGGTCTTCAAGGAGAACAAACTTTACGCCTCCCATTTCGAAGTCAGTGTAATAACTTGTCAGTCCTTGCTGGATGTGTTCACGCCGCAAGGGCTCCGGATTGGCGGCCGTCTGAGTGCGCTCCACCATGCGAACGAATTCGGGGGCGTGGATATAACCACCGTCCTTGTTTTGGCCATTGCGACTGGCAGTGCCACCATCACCCCACAAGTCTCCTTGATATACATCGTGGTCATCGACCAGCACCACGGTCGGCACCACGCGGGTAATTCGCCCCAGATCCCAAAGCGTGATAAACCACTTGTATAAATAATCCAGATGCGGGTTCCCTTCGGAGGCATCCGATCCGGTCGGATTACCACCCTCGTAAATCTGGTCACCCAGCAGGGCCAACAAATCCAGGTCCTGCCTCTTCAAACTTGAAATGAGCTGATTATGAGGAAACCACACGTTGTGAGGAGTCCACCGACCTTCCGGCGAACCGGCCGCACCTTCACCCCACGAACCGTCAGCCGCACGGGCCAGGTTTTGATAACAGGTAACTCCGGCAACGCGAACCTCCTCACCCTGTTTCGGAGCTACTGGAATGTTACCCTCAAACCAAACACCCTCTCCCTCGTATAAGTAACCGACCCGGAAATCCATACCCTGGTTGAGCCCATCCAATTCCAAGTCAAACAGGGCTGTAAAGCTGGGAGCCTCTATCAGGGCATCGCCCACCTGACTCCATTCCCTCCCGTTTCTTTTTATTTCAAGTAACGCATGGCTGGAATCATTGAATCCAAGCGGAGGAAACTGAGCGTTCAATTTCAGGCGATTCCCATCCACTGAGTAGATAACTCCCAACACCGGACCGTAACTGCGTTCAGGGTATTTGACGATCCCCTCTCCCGATAGCTCCCAATTCCTGAACCAGAATCGCCGCTCATTAGCCCTGCCGCCATGGGACACCAGGGCCAAACCACCGCGAAGCTTTTCGGAGGGGAAATTTTTAATCCCCGTTGAAGAAACAACATTCCCGCTAAAAAGATCCACAACCGAAAGCCACAGTTCACGCTTACCGTCTATCTCTCGCGAAACCTTCAAATCCAGGCGGTAATCTTCAAAATTCCCAAGCGCGCCCGTCCGGGTTTCCGCGCTATTATTTTGACCGGATGCCAGCACGGTTCTGTTTTTTCCTTCCTCATCGTTGCGAATAAATTGAGCCTGCCCTTTGTCGTTGAAAACCACCAGTAATCCCCCACCCAAACCGGGGTCGTGATGAATCAGGGCCGCTCCCCGGTAATCCAGTTTGCCTTCGCCAGCTCCAATTAAGAAACCACTGTAGGAAGATCCATCAGCCAGGGTGGCGAATCCAAGCGTCCCGGTTCTGACCGACACTTCAAAGCCTTCACCATTGTCAGCAATGCCTCCGGTCAACCAATGGACCGTACGCAGCGGTTTGTCGCTCTCTCCATTGAGGCATTCCAGCCGACCCATGGTAACCCGCCAGTCCTGCAGGCGGTTGGCCCAATAATCAGGACCGATCCAGGTGCGGGTGTATTCAGGAAACTGAGAGTGGAAGGTTGCGGCTTGGAGACCTCCTACCTGGAATAAGAGGCAAACGAACATCCAGAAGATTTTGCGTAACAGAGTCATGTTATTTCAGAGAAGAGAGGTAAGCCACCAGGTCCTTGAACTCCGAAACAGTCATCGTATTCTCCAGACCTTGCGGCATCAGTGAGTAAGGCGAGGCTTCGTAATTTTTTACCTCCTTGGCCTCGAACCGGCGGTTAATATTTTCCGTGGTATAAAGCAGCATGGCGCCATGGTTTTGGTGGTCGATCTGGATACCCGAATGAATTTTGCCATCGGTGGTATAAATGTTCCAGGCCTGGTATTGCGGAGGAAAGGAATCAGAAGGTCTCAAGATCGAGTGCGCTATCTGCGCGGGTGTTACCGATTGGGCGATCCCTCCCAGATCCGGACCCAAGTTGGTGCCACCGCCGTCCACCGCATGGCATCGGGTACACATGGATTGGGTGGTCCGGAACACCCGATCTCCTCGGCTGGGATCTCCACCGGAAACCGCAGCCTTTTTCCACTCCTCCAGAGTTTTCGGACGCTGATCCATCGAAAGTCCGTGAAGCACAACAGCGACTAACTCCTTCAAATATTTATCTTTGGAGTTTGTTTGTTCGAGCTCGCCGAAAGCAGCCCTCACGGAGGCAGTCCCCGCGTAATAGCGAAGCGTTCGTGCCGCTTCGTAAGCGACGGAGGAATCCGCATCCTTGAGTAAGGGTAATAAACTCGATGGTTCTTCGATCACTTGTTTGCTCAAACCAAGCAAAGCCTCTGCTCTCACTTCACTGGCTTGATTGGAATCCAAAGCAATTTCCCGAAACCGTTTGCCAACCTGGGGTATAGCGACCGAGGCCACCTTTTCTATGGCTGCTCTCAGGACCGCTTCTTCGTTGCTGAAAAGGAATTCCACGGCTTCTTCTTCCTTGAGACGTTTCACCGCTTCGGCTCTGACGAGTGAGGAAAGCCTTGGATTAAGGGCCAGTTTCAACAACAAGCGAGGCTCCAACTCACGGGGCACTTTCTTGGAACTGTAAGCTTTCTTTTTAAACGCTTCGATAAAGGTCTCATTCACCATCTCCACCGCTGCGAGGTAGGTATTGAACAATCGTGCTGTTACTTCGCCGGCCACCAGCACTTCATCTAACGCCGGCCTCAGCGAAACTTCCAAGGTTTCGCCAGCCCACATTAAAGCAAGCAAACGCACATCCATATCAGGATCGGCTAAAGCATTTCTGATCAAGTGATGGTCCGCTGTTTTGGTCCGCCGTAATGCCAGGAAGGCACCCAAGCGCACCAGAGGATCAGAATCCCCACTGAGTTGAATGGCCAGGGACTTTTGCTCTGGTTTCGACAACCACAACTCTCCTCGTTGCCGCACAAAGGGATCGGCGTTTTTAAAAACGCTATGGATGGATTTACGGGTTGGTGCTACTTGCCTGACCACTTTTTCCTGCTTGGGTATCGGAAGTTTGGAAACTCTCCATATCCGACCTTTGCCGTGGTTCGGGTAGTCCACCAGCATCCAGTCGCTGATGAAGAGGTTTCCTGCGCTGTCCTGATCCAACGCAACTGGCCGAAAGTTTTTTCCGCCTGACATGAAAATCGATTTCTCGACCTGATTGTTTTTTAAAATGTCATGCCGCTCGATGGTGTGCTCGTTCCAGACAGAAACCAAAACAGAATGCTTTCCCCTCGGAGAAACATCGATCAGTCCGGAGGGTGCTTCGCCCGTACCGGACAAAATAGGTAAATGCCCGGGAAAACTCCCGTCCCAACCCTGAAAAGGATGTCGCCCATCTCCGCCGAACATGTGCTTGTGCCCGTAGTCACCCCCTTCAACTATGCGAACCAGCCGGTTGGGTCCGCGAGCATCGGGGTCATTGTCGATGAGCAGCAGATTCCCTTTGTGATCGAACTTCAAGTCCATGGAATTCCAGAACCCGGTTGCCCACTCCTGAAGTTCAGTGCCGTCCGCCCTGGCACGCACCACATTGCCTCCATCACCGTATCCTTCAACAACCGAACCGTCCTTACCTTGAATTCGATAATATTCTCCGCCCACATTGCCGCGTGAAATAAAGAGACGATTTTCATCATCGAAAGTTATCCCAAGCCAACAGCCGTGTGGATTGCCCGCCTTGGTTTCCAGTTCTAGAATTAATTCAGGACCGTCACAGACACCATCACCGTCGCGATCAGGAAGCGCATACAGGGACCAGGCACAGAGAACATACAAGGTGCCATCTTTGGAAAATGCCAGATTCATGGCAGCTTCAAAACCTTCAGCAAAAACGAAATTCGAATCAGCTACACCATCTTTATCCTCATCTACAAATACTTTGATGACGTCGCCAGTAGGCCCTTTGTAATTATTTGGACGATTATGGGTATGCGATTCGATCACATAGATTTTATCGTCATCACCAACCACCATTCCAACGGGGGTAACAATGTCGGGATCCTCGGCAAACAGGGTTAAGGTCAATCCCGATTCGTGAACCTCAGGCATTTGGGCAGAAACGAATACACTACGATTCAAAAGAATCAAAAGCCCGAACAAGATTGAAAGGCGGCTGGAGATGAATGATGGCATTAGAATTTGAATACAATGATTAACTCTCGTATTTCTTAAACATTTCATAGCCTGCTCGAAGATCCTCTTCCAGAGTTTCTTGAACGATGGGTGGAGCCTGTTCGACAACCAGGTAGCCCTGATAACCATGCTCAATGAGTTTTTGAATCATTCCATTTAAATCGGTAATACCCTCTCCAAAACGAACTGTTTTGTAGGTACCAAACGTCTGACAATCTTTTAGATCCACATGCACTATTCGGCTGTGGAATTTTTCTATGACCTCCGGTATCCGCACGGCTGCTCCGTCGAAGTGTCCGGCGTCCAGACACATACCCACATAGGGAGAGTCGATCGCTGAAAATACCGCATCATAATCAGCTACATTCTCCAGGTTGTTGTTGGCGTGGTTTTCCACACAAATCAGCATCCCCATTTCTTCCGCAGCTGGTGCCAATTCCTTCAAAGTACCAATCACAGCTTGAAGTCCGCCATTGGTCCCGCGTTTCGACCCCGTAAATTTAACACGGTTGCACCCTAACATTTGGGCAGCCTGCATACACCAGAGTTTATGAGAAACATCAGGTGCTTTGCCGTCACCAAATCCATTTCCCTGAACTGAAATAGGAATCAGTCCTTTTTCTTTGCAACGTCTACCAATACTACGAATACCGTCCAGAGTGAGTGTCCTGGGATACCAGCAATTGAATTCAATATTCTTAAACCCTATTTTCGGAGCCAAGTGGAAAGAGGGCTCGAAGTTTTCATCGCCGAATCCGTCCATACAAATCGTTGCAATGGCCAATTGGATGCCACCTATTTCGGGTACATTTATGGGCGAAGCTGCTGAAGCCTGGGTTCGAAAGGTACTTGTTAAGGCTGCTCCACCCAGAGTCGCGGTCTTGAGAAAAGTTCGTCTGTGCATCATGAGTAGTGGAGCAAGTGAGCTGAACAAGCTATGGACTATTTGAGAAAGGAATCAAAAAACTTCAGCACCCGCTGCTTAACGGGAGCGGAGACGAATTGAGGTCCACCGTGGCCAGCACCCACAACTATCTCCAATTCGGAGTATACTCCGTGCGCCTGAAGTTCTTCATGTAAACGAGTGCTTTGGGAAACGGGAACTCCTGGATCCTCGTCGCCGTGCATGATGAGGAAGGGGGCATCATCACTACTTACATTGTGCAGGCCGCTTACTTGTTTTGCCAAATCCGGACAATCCTTGACCGTACAGCCAAGAAGCTTCGCTCCATTGGAATTTGCGACATCCTCTTCAGTCCGACCGTTGCCAACATTGTTGGGTGGCATGCTTAGAAGATCGGTTGGACCAAACCAATCGCAGACGGCTTGGACACGACTGGAAACTTTTTCATTGGGATCATAAGGCAAGGTTCCCATAAGCGCGACCAGATGTCCGCCGGAAGAACTTCCCCAGGCGCCAATCTTCTCGGGATTCAAATGATACGTTTCGGCATGGGACCGTAGCCACCGGACCGCATTTCGACAGTCATTGATCTGAGCGGGCCACATGGCATCATGAGACTGACGAAAATCAATGCTGGCTACCGCATACCCATGTTCCGCTAGGTATTCAGCTCTGGGCTTTTGCTTACTCCCGTTCATCCAACCTCCACCATGGACCCAAACAACCACCGGCAGTGGCTTGGCAGATTTTTTGTTTGGAAGATACAGATCTAAACCCTGAGGCTTACCTTCTCCATCAGTATAGATAATGTCAGAAATAACCTTATAGGATTTCTCAGGAGCCAATTGAGAAAACCCAATCAGAGGAATCACGAGGATTAGGGTAATGAGACGAAGATTCATAGATCATCAATATCCTGCACCAGGAGGACGGCTTCAATTCATTTCTGTGTAACACAAGGGAGACACAATGAGATTTCATTCAACCACTGATCACGCTGATTAGCACCGATACTTTTCAATCCGATTATTCGGGTTAAACCTTACAGTTACTTCAGATAAGCCGAAGCCTTTGCATTTCCAATATCAAGATTAGTTAAGAACCTTTTTTTTATCAGCGTTCATCAGTGCGATCAGCCGTGCCGTGTCGTAGCCTTGGCGAAGATTGGTGATTATTCTCTAAACTTAATCTGAGTTTATTTGAGTTCATCTGTGGTTGTTACCCTTACCACTCGCACCAGTCTTTACGCCAACCCTTGACCTCTCTAACAACTAAACTCAATTTGGAATCACACTATGGACGACAAACCGAATATCATTCTGATCAATTGCGACGACCTGGGCTACGGTGATTTAGGTTGTTACGGATCCACCAAAAACAACACACCCCACTTGGATAAACTGGCAGCCGAAGGAAAGCGGTTTACCGATTTCTACATGGCATCACCCGTTTGCTCTCCTTCGCGAGGAGCTATGATGACGGGATGCTATCCACCACGGATCGGCTTTGGTGAATTCAATGGAGAGATTGTCCTTTTCCCAGGTGATAACATTGGCATAAGCAGCAAAGAAACTACAGTCGCCAGCCAACTCAAAAAAGCCGGTTATGCGACCAAGATCATTGGGAAGTGGCATTGCGGAGATCAGCCCGAATTCCTGCCCACCCGCCATGGCTTCGACGAATACTTCGGCATTCCCTATAGCAACGACATGGGTCGCCAGTCCGACCGGCCAACGCGCCCTCCTCTTCCCCTCCTTCGAAACGAAACGGTAATTCAGGAACAACCTGACCAGAGGGGAATCACCGAGCGTTACACGGACGAAGCCCTTCAATTTATAAACAAGAACAAGGACCAGCCTTTCTTCCTTTATCTGGCTCACATGTATGTGCATGTGCCCCTCTTCGTACCCAAGCAATTTCTTGAACGCTCACGCAACGGTGCTTACGGCGGAGCGGTTGAATGTATTGATTGGAGCACTGGTGTCCTGATGGATCATCTGAAACAAATTGGACTCGATGAGAACACGTTGATCATCTTCACCAGCGACAACGGTTCACGAGCCCGTGATGAAGGAGGCAGCAACTTACCCTGTCGAGGAACCAAGGCAAGCACGTGGGAAGGCGGGCAGCGAGTCCCCTGCATCATGCGCTGGCCGAAACGTATTCAAGCATCCACCACTTCCGAAGCCATAACCAGCTCCATTGATTTCTTTCCGACCATCTCCAACCTCCTCGGAGTACCCATTTCACCTGAAAGGAAAATCGACGGCGTGGATATCCAGGACCTCATGTTCGACGACAATTCTAAAGCTCCACGAGATACCTTTTACTACTATGCTCAAAACAATCTGGACGCCGTAAGAGTTGGAGATTGGAAACTTCATTTTCTAAAAACGGGTGAACCAGTAAATGAGTTATACAACCTCCGTGAAGACGTTGGTGAAACGAACAACCTTTACGACGCTCATCCTGACATCGTAGCAGCCCTGTCCAACAAAGCTGACGAAATCCGCGAAGACATCGGTGACGCCGCAACCGGAACCATAGGCAAAAACAATCGCCCGATCGGACAGGTCGAAAACGCCAAACCGCTGACCGAATATTGTGAAGATCACCCCTACATGATCGCCATGTACGACTTACCCGACATGCCGACAATGTCTGGTTAACTCTAAGATAAGCCGCACGAATTCCGAGGAACAATCATACGGATGCCAACGATCATTTCTTTTGTCCTGTGTCACTATTATGATCATAAAAGCGCTATTGATTTTCGTGCTGATAGCAGCCGCTGAAACCATTCATGGTATTCTACGGATTCGCTATTTGAATCGTCCACTGGGTGATCGACGTGCGCGCCAAGTTAGTGTTTTCACTGGTTCAATCATTTTGAACGTTACTGCGTGGCTGGCGATTCCCTGGATTGGCGTGAGTACCTTGAGCGACTGCGTGGTGATTGGTCTTTTGTGGTTAGTATTGATGCTGACCTTTGATATTGGACTCGGGCGACTCTACTTCAAATTCTCTTGGAAGCGCATCGGAAATGATTTTGATCCGCGCAAAGGGGGATTTCTTGGATTCGGAATGGTCGTTCTGTTTTTTGCGCCTATCTTAGTCGCTAAACTTCGCGGCTTAATATGAGAACGCAGCCTAAACTTTCCGTTTCCATTGAGCTTTTCAAAGACGCAGGCTGCGACGAAAACGATCAGCAAAAAATTTTGTATGGTTCAGGTATTACTACATCTATTGAATATTGTGCAGCACACATCTGCGGGTATAAAAACATAAGACTCTATGATGAGTCATGGCAGAATGGGATTCCACCAACTCCCTACCAATTGAGATTAAAAAAACCAGCCGATATATGGACGTAACAGAATTACCATTCAATCAATTCGTAGGAATTAAGAAATGCGAAACGAAACCAGATGGCATCTTCGAGTTATCCGCAGACCCAAAGTATTTGAACCATGTTGATACCGTTCATGCGAGTGCTCTGTTCGCTTTAGCAGAAGCTTCAAGCGGTCAGTTTCTATCAGAGCACCTGGAAGAAGCTGAAGAGCGAGTTGTCCCCATCTTACGGCGAGCTGAGATTAAATATAAAAAGCCGGCTGAAGGGTACCTTTATACGAAGGGCGCTTATAAAGAAGACGCCTGGAAGTTGTTTCATGAATCATTTGATAAGAAAGGACGAGCCCTGCTCTCATTCCAGATTGATGTGTTAAATGAGGAGGATGCGGTAGTTGCTTACGCAATTTACGAATGGTTTTTTACAGAAAAAACATAGTAATTATGCAAAATAAAATTGAATGCACGGTACCCGTTCTTCCGGTAAAGAGCTTAAAAGATAGTATAAGATTCTACACAGATTCCTTAGGGTTTCAGGTCGACTGGGGTGGCGAAGAAGGAAAGCTGATTGGTTCGGTTTCCCGAGATGGTTGCACGACTATGCTTTCGGAAATGCATGGAGAGAAAAAGCCCACTTACGTTTGGATCGGGTTAACCGATGATTCCCTGTTTGCTGAGTATATGAGCAAAGACATCAAAGTAGTCCAAGAGCCCCTCAATCAAACGTGGGCATACGATATGAAAATCGAAGATATCGATGGAAATGTTCTTTGGCTAGGAACTGCGCCGAAGACGGACATTCCATTTAGCGATCAGGCTGATGGTTAACTTGCGTTGGTCAATGGAGCGACGACAAAAGATCACAACTACAGATTGCTCAGATGGAAAAAAATACTGTAACAGTTTCTCAACCACGGATGGATACTCCACGACTCAATGCAAGAAAGCCTGACAATGAGAAGGAATTTTTGAACACAAGCAAACAGAGATAACGGAGTCCGAGCCGTAATGCGACAGCCACTTAGACAAGTTCAGAAATTATATCTCAGCCAAAAAATGGCCTTTTCAGTAAACCTCTGTTTCCTCAGTTGCTCCTGTTCAAATCCTATCATTCCTCAGTCTAAAATGAGAATAACCATTCGAGGCACATGTAAGCAGCAGTGTAAAAACTTTTCTCTACCCTTGCTGAATGGCTGTGGTGTGATCAAGTGGTTTAGCCGCCAGAAGTCTTCTCTACAGAATCTCTTTTGGCATTAGCGTTATAGATGCGCATGCCGACGTAGTACAAAACGAAGGCAGTCATCAATATTAAGATCATCCACTGGCGAACCTTTGCTATACTTTCAGTCTTTGAAATCGGATTGCCCATGTTCCTTCTCCAACACCAAGCGGACAAATAGTGGTCAGCTACGCTGTCCTCGATTTGGTCACATGGCTACTTTGAAACTATTCATTTCTGTTCAGCTAAAGTTCATAGATTTCTGCTTCATCGTGATATATTCTGATCAAACATAAGCCATATTTGAACACTTTTACTCGTCTAGGACCTTTTGTAAATCTTCGCATGTTAGAATCACTGGGGATTAAATCTGCGCGGTATTCTAAATATACGCTTTTATAGATACTCTTCTCTGTAGAGTAGAGGTATGAAAACAGAAATTTGTTCTTTTCAATTCGTTGCACAGTCCAGTCGCCAATATGGATCTGGGAACCAGAATAAACTGGCTTTTCTTTGAATTGGGACTTCGTTAGATCCACACCTTGGAAGTTCTGATTCTCCTCTATCGTTTTTTCCAATACTTCGACTAGGTGTGCAGGACGGGCGAAGTGCTTGAGATGCTTCTCTTCTTTTTTCGCTTCAAGTTTACTTTTTCTTTCGGCTTCCTCATCGATTACGTAAAACAGACCCATGACGGTTGTTGTTGCCCATAAGAAAAGGATGGCTAGCAAGGTTTTCATTCAGCCTATAGTACTAAAATATCCCGCACTTTTCGCACGAATAACAGAATTGAGATTGAGGGTTGAAATTAAGAATGACATCGCAAAAACCTAATAAATTCGGGGGCTCCAGAAGGGGCAAGGTGAAAACTTAAAGGATAATAAATCCGGAAAATGCCGGAAAATCTGAATTCAAAAAACGTGAGAGGTTAGCCAATTAAGAATCTTAATTAATAACGCTTTATTGCCCAATTAATTGGTAATTAGCTTAACGAGTCGAACGCGTGTTACCACCTGTGTTGTAAACGCTACCGTCTTGGGAAGTGTAGGGATACTGGCGTGAATCACTGAAAGCACCTTCGTAGTTATTAGAAGGTGGGGAACCGAAATTATTCGAATATCTTCGGGACTTCTGGTTGAAAGCAAATTCAGCTTCGTATCGGGGGACCGCTAATACACTGAATAAATCAACAAGTTCTTGCTCCCGGTTGTAATTCACTTCGAAAGAATGCATCCCGTAAATAAAAACCACGAGTAATTGGTCACCGTGTTTTATATGTATCTGGTTGGCAATTTGAGCCAATCCGTCAATTTCGTCGATGGGGATTTTGATCACTTCTTTCTTCCCAGCTGAGTGCAAGTTTCCTTTGGCAATACTCAGCTCATCTTTCGTAACGGCAATAATACCCGGAAGCGTGTTGAAATTCTTCGTCTGCGTTTCGGGGATATTCCTTTACCCGCAGTAATTGAGAAACTGTATGCCTGTCAGTTCCACTTGCAGAGGATCAGCGAGTCGTGGGCCGTGCTCGTTTATCGCTAAAGGCTTGGTCACACAGCCCGATGAAAAGACCAGTAAGGGAAACGAGAGAATTGTGAGAGGTATCTTCATGCTGAAGTCGGTAAGGCTCCAGACCATCAAGAATCAGGTCTTTTGTCAACGACGGGGATGGTCATGCGATCCGTGAAAAATAAGCGATAGCCACATAGATTAGCGTTCATTTTAAAGAAAGCGGAAAGACCTCACCACAAAAGTTCGCGACCCAGCTCGCTCCTACCTATGCCTCAGGTTAAAACCGACTTCGGCCGTCTTCGATAATCTTCGCCAATTGGGTCTTCATGCGTTCGAAAATGTCCGGATGCACAGCCGCCAGGTTGTTTTGTTCGCTGGGGTCACTGGCGAGATTGTAGAGACGGTATTGAGCGACCTCGGAATTTGCCAGACGGTTAGTTACGACGACATTTCTGGCTTTGCCGGAATCGTGGCGCTGTAGCTTCCAATCACCGACTCGAAAACCAAAATTACCGCCGTTGCCGTTGTCTTGTTGGAGAAGATGGTCACGTCCAGGGGCACCCTTCTGTCCTAACAAGGCTCCGAGCACATTAAGACTATCGAGGCTTTCATCCGAGGTCAGTTCGACGCCGGCCATGGCTGCGGTGCTGGCGAATAAATCCACGGTGCAGACTACTTCGTCGGATACGCCGGGCTTGATGCGCCCAGGCCACCAGGAGATAAACGGGGTGCGGGTGCCACCCTCGTAGACGGAATATTTTCCTCCGGTAAATGGTCCATTGGGTGAATGGTCACCGTTTTGCTCAACGGCTCCATCAACGTAACCATCATCGAGAACAGGGCCATTGTCGGAACAGAACACCACCAGGGTATTTTTATCCAGGTTCAAGCGCTTGAGTGTTTTGATCAACTCACCGACACACCAATCCAACTGCACAATGGCATCGCCTCGAAAGCCAAGCTCGCTCTTGCCTTGAAATCGTTCATGGGGCATGCGCGGGACATGGAGATCGTGTGAAGCAAAAAACAGAAAGAACGGATTATCCTTATTCGCCTCGATCCATTCCACCGATTTTTCCACCCACATGTCGGCAAGATCTTCATCGCGGAACCGTGCGGCATGCCCACCGGTGTAGAACCCAATACGGCTAATACCATTGTGAATGGTTGAATTGTGTCCATGCGACCAATCCATCTTCAGCGTCTCGCGATGAGTAATACCGGTGGGATGATCTTCGGAAGGTGTTTTGTTTCCGACCCAGAGCGGGTCCGCCGGATCGAGATTGAGGACCCGGTGGTTTTCTACATAAACCTGCGGAACCCGGTCATTGGTGGTGGGTAACAGGAAATTATAATCGAAGCCTATCTCTCGGGGCCCCGGATTTAGATCGCCATTCCAGTCGGGGCCTTCGGGACCGCCCAGGCCAAGGTGCCACTTACCGACAACCGCTGTTTTGTAGCCGCCCTTCTTTAACATGGAAGCGATCGTGGGTGTTTCCGGCTGGATGAGCGCAGGACTGCTGGGAGCGGCAATACCATGGCCCTTCCCGCGAAACGCGTAGGTGCCAGTTAGAAATGAATAGCGGGTCGGCGTACAGGTGGAGGCAGAACAATAGCCACTGGTAAACTTGATTCCCTCCTTGGCGAGTTGGTCGATATGAGGAGTCTGAACGCCGGTAGCCCCATAAGAGGAGATGTCTCCATAGCCCAAGTCATCAGCCATAATAACAATGATGTTGGGTTTATCTGCTCCGTTTGTCAGAACGACAGCTACTAAATAATAAAGGGAGCAAGTGAGTAGTTTCTTAAATGTCATAGGTAAGTTGGAAGTGACTTTTCAATTCAATCAACCTTGCTTATAACGGGCTTTGTTAAATCATCACAAGACAATCCCTTTCCAGTTACCTCACCCGAGTTCAGCATGTATTTCAGAGAAAATAATCCCATTCCCGAAACCTTTTGGTCCTTTGAAACGAGCGAAACCTTCAAGGCCTGTTCTCTTTGCGGCAAGGATCTTATCGGGGAAGGCAGTCAATACCTGATCGAGAAGGCATTTAAAAAAACGGAAGTCATTTTCGAGTATGCCATGTGCTTCAGTTGCCGAGAGAAAACAATGGAAGATCTTTCGGAAAAAAGCCTTGAACGGATGGCTCATTACTTTGACGAACATGTAGACCTGGAAGAACGCAGTAAACAACTAGCCGAAGTAGATAGATCATCGCTGGACGCCTGGATTTCGCATTGTATTATCAAAGGAACGCCCATCGAAGACTCCGCCGAGTATCACATTTGTGGAAACTTCACGGGGCTGAATCTTATACTGGATATTTTGCCCTACGCCTTAAGCCACGAAGCAATGGAGGAAATAATAGACCTGCTTTCCCCGGAAACGTTGGGTGTTTTTAACGATCTCTCAGACAAACTCTTTGGCATAGATATGCCGAATAAAATTTTGATTCTGTAAACGTGCTCCTGAAAATCTCCTGTCAGTTTGAAAATTACCGCACTCTGCCGTTTTACTTCTGGTCAAAGCGGCGACTGATTTCATAATGCGCCCAAGATGAACACTATCTCTTTCATCACTGCCAATTTCGTCGCACGCGAAGTAGGCTATGAAATCACCGAAGGCTGGCATCAAGGCAACAATGCTACCAACGACTACTTCCGTTCAATCGATACTTTCCCAAAACGTTTCGACGCGCTTTTAAAAGAAATCAAACAAATAGGATTTGCTTCGATTGATCTTTGGGTTTCACACCTGCACTGGGCCTGGGCCACCAAAAAACATACCAAGGTCGCGAATTCTCTTATTTCAAAACATCGTTTGAAAGTGGCAAGTATGGCGGGACGCTTTGGTGCCACACGCCTGGAGTTCGAAGCGGCTTGCCAGTTGGCCAATGCGATGGAAGTTAGAACTCTCACTGGCACGGCTCCTTTTTTAAATATCAACCGTGAAGATGCTGTTTCGATACTGCGGAAATACCGTTTGGAGTTTGCCATCGTGAATCAGCAGGAAACATCCGCCGAGCAGCTCCTCAATAAAATAGGTTACGACAATCACGACATCATTGGTGTGGCGATCGATACTGGCTGGTACAGTATCCTGGGGGATGGATTGTTCGACGCCATCGAAGAATTGGCTCCCAATTTGAAAGTGGTTCAGCTGAAGAACTTGGAAAGGGCGGATAGCGGTGCAACCAGTAGCTATCATAAAGGCGGCGTCCCTATTGAAAAATGTGTCGAGAAGTTGAAAGAAATCCGCTTCAACGGGGCCATATCAGTCGAACATTATCCCTTCGATAGAAACCCCTGTGAGGAATGCCGCCAAAACCTGGAGCTTCTGAAAACCTGGTTGAAGGAATAAAGCCGCACCGTCCTACTCATTTATTTAATCTTACAAAGATGAAAAATTTCATAGCCCAAACTTTTTTAACCGTGTTTGCGTTACTACTTGTTTCTTGCAGTGAGCCGAAGAATCCCGGTGTGTTGGTCACGGAAGGATTGCTCGATTACGATTTCACTATGGTTCAGGGTGCAAAACCCGAAACAGGCAAACCGCTGGTCATCGAATTCTGGGCAACCTGGTGCGGACCCTGCCACAAGCTGTTTCCTCACCTCACCCAATTGACTGAGGAACTCGAAGGTACCGGTATCCAATTCGTGGCAGTGACCAATGAATCCTTCAAGTTAACCCAAGAATTTGTTCGGGTGAGACAACTCAAATACCCGATCGCGGTGGATATTCAAGACCTCTACGGACGCGCACTCAACGTGAGCTACATACCCTACGCTGTCATCGTGAACGTGGAAGGCGAAATCGTTTGGTCCGGTCATTCAGGGAAGCTATCCAAAGAACGGATTGAGAGAGAGTTGATGCCGAAGAAGGCTACTTCATCTTAGGGGCTTATACTCAATATTCAGTGACGTTATCTATTCCACTTTTCAAAAGTTCGCGACCCCCTTTTGTATTCTTCGTGCCTTTGTGGTTCGTAATTCTTCAGAAAGTAGCCCCCCTATGTGAACACCTCTTTTCGAAGATCTCTAGCGACCATAAATCCGGAATTCTTCAAACCACGCATCTGCCTGGCTCCCGATTTTCGACGCTCACTAAACATCTTCGGATGCGATTCGAATATTTGATTCACATACTCTTTTGAACCAAGAACCATTCCATCGGTAAAGTAACGAATCTTGAGTCGCAGCACCTGCGCCATCGGAAGCTCACCATCTTGCTCAACAACTTTTTTAACCGCCTCTCGGTCCATTGCCTTTTGCCCCTGTTGGGAAGTAGTGGATCCCATCAGAAATAGGATCTTCCGATATTCAGACAATGCGGTTTTGGTTGTTTTCACATTAAGAACCCGACACAACCCAGCCTGTGCTTCGGCATTACCTGTCACAGCTTCAGAATACCCACAATAGCGGTAATCCTTCGGATCTTTCGCCAATCCTGCTCTCACTGGATTCAGGTCAATGTAGGCAGCCACTGTTCTCAAACAAGCTGCTGTGTCTTCAATCAATACGCTTTTAAAACGTTCAGCCCACAAGGTTCCATAACGCTGATGACTTTTGTTGTACCAAATGCTAAATCGTTGCTTTAACTCCTTCATAAACAACGAAACATCTCCCATTCGCGCAACAAGCTTCTTTCGTTCAATCTCCGCCTCTTCACCTCCCTTATTTAGCAAAGCTTCCAAGGTCTCCACCTTCCCTTTGTCTTTACCATACAACAGCCTAAACCGCTCTACCAACTCAGCATCTTTGGGTATCTGCTCGTGTGGCACTCTTACCAACACATGAAAGTGATTCGTCATCACACAATACGTCAGGATTTCAACACCGCAAAAACTTGCCATATACCGTATCTGCTTCCGCAACACCTCCTTTGCCGTTTTATCCAATAGCATCGCTCCCCCAACAACCCGGGTCACGCAATGATACACTGCGCTCTGCCCTTTTACCTTCAATCTCGACGATCTCATAACCCAAAAATCTCGCGAACAAATAGAAAGCTGTCAATCATATAAATAGCCTGTCCCTTAATTATATTACCAACTGGAGCGGGTTGACTTTGGGAGAAAACGTAAGCCGTCGATGCGGAGTTCGCGAATAGAGTCCCAAAGATGAGGGTGGATGTCAGTCTCTTCATAAACGGTTTGATTTAAAATTATGCTTCGGTTGCGAATGGTTTAAACTCTTTTCAATGAAAATAGTTTTCCCGAGCGGGGTATTTATTACAGAAATCTTCAATTTTTTGGATGAAATTGGAAAAACTCAGAAGAGCATTTCTACCTTAAACCGTATATCTCACACAAAAATTCAGAAACCCCTAAAAAGTCATTGCCCCTGAGAAGAAATCCTTTTCTTAGTAAGAACTTATATGGATACATCCCAACCACCGTCCTCAGAGGAACTCGCCGCAGCGATTCAGAGGTTGGCAATAGAACTGGCAGAGGCCTATCCGGACCCGGCCAATCTGGTCATAGTAGGAATCGCGCGTGGAGGAATAGAACTCGGGAAACGTTTGGCAAAGAGTATTGGAGAACGACTCAAGCATGAGTTGCCATACGGCATCGTTGATATTTCTTTTCATCGAGATGACCTTTCTTCCAATCCGGTTCCTAATATCATGTCATTCGCCAATCTTCCGTTTGATGTGGAAGGGAAGACCATTATCCTGGTAGACGATGTCATATTTTCAGGCCGTAGCATTCGAGCAGCACTCAACGAAATTTTTGATCAAGGCCGACCCGCCAAAGTTTCCCTCGCTGTATTGGTTGACCGAGGTGGACGAGCACTGCCAATAAACCCCGACTTCACCGGACTAATGGTTAAGGCTAATCCCAATCAACATGTAAAAGTTGTGGTGAATGACAATCCTGACACACCTGACACAATTTCAATAGCTACCTAATACCTACTATGGAATGGACCCGCAAAGATCTGATAGGAATCGAACCACTTAGCAGGACGGAGATCGAAACTATTTTCCACGTATCCTCGGCGTTTAAAAGGACCTTGGCGCGAACTATTAAAAAGGTTCCCGTCCTAAGAGGAAAAACAATCGTCAATCTTTTTCTTGAGCCCAGCACACGAACACGCCTGGCCTTCGAGATGGCTGCAACTCGCCTGAGTGCAGACGTGATCTCCATGAACGCGGACGCCAGTAGCTTCGTAAAAGGCGAGACTTTGAAGGACAGCGCAAAAAATATCTGCGCGCTCAATGCGGACATGATCATCCTCCGCCATTCAGCCGCCGGCGCTGCGAAATACCTGAGTGAAATTATAGACATACCGGTGATCAATGCCGGGGATGGTTCTCACGAACACCCTACCCAGGCACTTCTGGATGGTTTCACTCTGCTTCAACATTTTGATAGCCTGGAAGGTAAGAAAATTACCATCCTGGGAGATATCCTTTTCAGTCGGGTAGCCCGGTCCAATATTTTCTCACTCACAAAAATGGGCGCAGAAGTAACCGTTGCAGGTCCCGCAACACTGGTTCCCTGGACATTTGAATCCATGGGAGTAAAGGTAGTGCACGATTTGAAAACCGCCCTCGTCGACGCGGATGCCGTCATGCTCCTTCGCATTCAAAACGAGCGGCAATCCTCGACTCACTTTCCATCGTTAGGTGAATACACGAGCATGTTTGGTCTGGATAAAAGACGAGCTGAATGGCTCAAACCGGATGCCATCATCATGCATCCCGGACCTATAAACCGGGGCGTGGAAATTGATTCCGACCTTGCTGATTCGGATCGATCCGTGATTCTGGAACAAGTCGCCAATGGCATCGCTACCCGGATGGCCGTACTTTACCTTTGCACAGGCGGTTCAATAACCGCGTTGGAGAATTCTGCAGAATGAGCATCACACGTATAATCAAAAACGGCAGGATAATAGATCCCAAGAATTCAAGAGATGAGATCGCCGACCTTTTCATTAAAGACGGGATAATTGTAGAAACCTTGTCCGAGAATGAGATAAAAGAGGCAGTCATCACCGATGCATCCGGTTTGGTTGTTTGTCCTGGATTGGTGGATGTGCACGTGCACCTGCGTGAGCCAGGCCAGACCCACAAGGAAACCATTGAAACCGGTTCCTGGGCAGCAGCGGCTGGAGGATTTACGAGCATCGTTTGCATGCCCAATACGAGCCCACCAGCCGATACAGCGGGAACGATTCAATATATGTTGGACGTGGCTAAACGATCCGCCGTGGTTCATGTTTACCCAACCGGTTGTATTACCCAAGGGAGACTGGGAGAGAAACTTGCGCCGATCGGGAGTTTGAAACGTGCTGGCGTCGTTGCCATCACGGACGACGGTGATTGCGTGCAGAACAATGAGGTCATGCGACGAGCGCTCGAGTATTGTAACATGTTTGATCTTCCCATCATGGACCACTGCCAGGATGCGGCAATGACCCGAGGCGCGGTCATGAATGAAGGCGAATGGTCGATCCGACTGGGACTGAAAGGCTGGCCAGCAGCAGCCGAGGATATTATCGTTGCTCGCAATGCTCTGCTTTCTGAGATGACGGGTGCTCATGTCCACATGCAGCATATCAGTTCGGCTGGAGCCGTGGACGTGATGCGGCGAGCGAAAGGGAGAAACGTGAACGTGACGGCGGAAGCTACGCCTCACCATTTGGCTCTAACCGATGCGTGTATTAAGGATTACGATACCAATTGTAAGATGAATCCTCCGCTCAGGACTGAAAAGGATCGGCAGGCTCTGATCGAAGGAATCAAGGACGGCACGTTGGACATTGTTGCAACCGATCATGCTCCACATACGAATTACGAAAAGGACCGCGAGTTCGACTATGCACCCTTTGGGATACTGGGCTCGGAGACTTGTTTTGCAGTCACTCAACAGGTTCTTTGCGGAGAGGCTGGCATGCCACTGAATGACGTAATTGCCTTACTGACTTATAAACCCGCTGAATTGATTAAACTTCCCGCAGGAACGCTAACACCTGGAGCAGTTGCCGATGTTGTTATTCTCGACCCTCAAGGTACCTGGAAAGTAAATGAGGAAACTATTTTCAGCAAGTCGCAGAACACACCATGGTGGGGCGATGAGCTGACGGGCAAAACCATTCAGACCATTGTTGCTGGGAAAACGGTTTTCGAATACGGAAAGATCGTAGGGTAGCTAATTCCATTTCCATGCTATAGCAAAACTACCGAGATCAAGACGGCTCGTGTTGGTGTCTCGAAACGGCGATCAAGCCCTGCCTAGTCAGCTGCTTCAGCAGTCAGTTGTTCCGCCTCGAGCTCAGCTTCGGCTTTTTGAATCAAGGTTACTTCATCCAGGAATTTTCGAAGCAATTCCGGAATACCTTCCTCACTCAAACAAGAAATTGGTGAAACAGCAACTGCGTGCCTTTTTGAAAAGGCTTTCAAGTTTTTGCTGGCCGCGTCTTCGTCCATCTTGTTAGCCACAACCAGTCTTGGTTTTTCCAATAATGCGGGATCGTAGTTCTCCAATTCGACCATAAGCTCTGCATAATCGTCGGCCGGATCTCGACCATCTATGCCAGCCATATCGACAATGAGACATAAGAGCTTGCAACGTTCAATATGTCGCAAGAAACGGTGGCCAAGACCTCGATTTTCGCTAGCGCCTGAAATGAGTCCGGGAATGTCAGCCAAAACCAGTCGTCGATATTCTTCCTTGTACTCAATGATACCAATGTGTGGATTCAGGGTAGTAAAAGGATAGTCGGCAACCGTCGGATGCGCCCGGGTAATCAGGTTGGTCAGTGAAGATTTCCCCGCGTTGGGAAATCCGACCAAGCCGATATCAGCTATGATTTTCAAGACCAACTTGAATTCACCTTGTTCTCCATCCGTACCAGGGTTGGCTCGTCGAGGCGTTTGATTAACCGAACTCTTGAAATGTGTATTGCCCCACCCTCCTGAACCGCCTTTGCAGATAATAAATTCTTCTTCGTGGGCCAGAAGCTCTTTGATGTGCATACCTGTGTTCTTATCGATGACGACTGTGCCCAATGGAACCTTTAGTACTTTGTTTGGCCCTCTTTTCCCATTTTGATCCGATCCTCGACCTTGTCCACCTGGCTTTGCCTTGTGAATGGGCGTATAGCGGAAGGCAGTTAAGTCGCCTACATTCTCATCAGCCAGAAGCACTACATGGCCGCCATCGCCTCCATCCCCGCCATTGGGACCTCCAAAAGGAATGTATTTTTCTCTCCGAAAACTGATACAACCGTCTCCACCTTTACCCGAAACCAGGGTTACGACTACCTCATCTATAAACATGGCGGCCTAATGGAGCGGAGAAAGGGGTATCAGTCAAGCAGCGTGATAGCTGCCAAATATAACAGCTCAATTCTGAAATATTGAAAATCTTCTGCCGAAAGTTGAGCTATGGTAAATAATGCCAAGCTGGGGTTTGGCGTTCCCAGGATCACCGAGCCCCAACTCGCCAAACTTCCTGAAAATATCACCGCTATCTACACACTTGAAGTCTTCGGTGTCATAATAAGACTGTGATACGAAGCATTTCTTCATACATACCGATGTCATGAGTGACTTAAAAACCATCCAAAAACACATTCGAGCATTGGCGAATCCGGTCATCGCAGAACATTCGAAACGTTTTTTCAAAACCGGTCCGGGAGAATATGCGGAAGGAGATGTCTGTCTCGGCGTCCGTGTGCCCGTGGTCAGAGAAATGGCGAAACGATTTGCGACCACTCCCTTGATCGAAGTTTTCGAGCTACTGGAATCCGAGTTTCACGAAGAGCGTCTGTTGGCTCTCATCATGATGGTCAACCGTTGCAAAAAAGGAACAAACGAGGAACACAAACTCATTTACGATCATTATCTTAGCCATACCCATTTGGTAAACAATTGGGACCTGGTGGATTGTTCGGCCCACTATATTGTGGGAGGATATTTATTGAATCGCAACCGAGGGCCTCTCTACCAATTAGCGAAATCAACGTTATTGTGGGATCGAAGAATTTCGATGGTAGTGACCTGGATTCTCATTCGAGAAAACGATCTGGCGGATGTGGTAAAGCTGGCGGAAATTCACTTAACTGATACGCACGATCTGATACACAAGGCGGTAGGCTGGATGCTCCGCGAAATGGGCAAAAAGGATCAGACTCTTGAGACTCAATTTCTGGACAAGCATTATCAGAATATGCCGCGGACCATGTTGCGTTACGCCATAGAAAAATACCCGGAAAAAGATCGCCAAGCTTATCTCAAAGGAATGCGATGAGAAAATGATTTTACCCCAAAAATTCTCCCCAAGCTTCAAACGATTAATCGTAATCCTAACACTTTTCAGTTGTTTAACTCCGGGTGTTTGGAGTCAGCGCGACCAATCGTTTATTAACTGGGTACATGAAACACCCGCTGCTAAAGATCTCCCAGTACCTGATTACTACCTGCACAAAACGTTTCAGTCCAAGTCCGCCGGACAGAAAGTAGGTTACTGCATTTATCTGCCTCCTGATTACGCTGCCAACTACAGCAAACGTTATCCGGTCATTTACAATCTTCACGGGAACGGCGGCAATGAATGGAACCGGACTCAGGAATCCACGGTGTTGCATGAAGGGATTTTGGATGGACGCTGGCCGCCAATGATCATGGTATTTCCGAACGGCGGGAAATCCACTTTCTACAAAAACTCCTACGACGGAAAGCTTCCGATTGAAACAATGTTCATCGAGGAGCTGATTCCGCACATCGATAAAACGTACCGGACGATCGCAACACGCGAAGGTCGCTGCATCGAAGGATTTTCCATGGGTGGTCGTGGATCAACCCGACTGGCAATGAAATACCCGGAGATGTTTTGCTCACTCTTTTGTCAGGCCGGAAATGTACCACGCATTTCTGAGGGTTTCGATCCGAGTTCTCCAAACGTCTATCCCAATTATTACCTGGGGCCAAACAAGCAGGCCTACATCAATGATGACGCATACCTGTTACTTGAAAAGAATCTGGAGCAAATAAAGAAGATGCGGATTTTGATAGCTTGCGGAACTTTAGACGACGGCCACATCGTAACGATCAGGGATTTCCACCAGGCGCTTCTGGACAATGGGGTAGACCATACCTATTGGGAAATGGAAGGGCTTAAACACGAACGCAGTCGGTTTATTAAAATCCTTTCCCCCATCCTCTATGATTACCACGTGGAATCACTCCGACTTGCCGGAAGCTTGAAATAGATAAAAACCTAAAGCTCTATCTCATCCCCGGTAGCCACTAAAAGATACAGCTGGCTGAGATTTCTCTTCGCAGAAGTTGCAAGGTAAAGAGACTCCACTTCTTCCAGAGCTTTCATCGCTTGCAAGGCTTCCAGTGGAAGACCTTGACCCGCATAGATACTTTCCTGGCTAAGTTCATAAGACTTTCGCGCGCGGTCGACAGCTAGTTTAAGAAATTCCACCTGTTTACTCGCTGCACGGAATTCGCTTAATGCCAAGCTGACATCGGCAACGATGTCTGATTCGGCCTGCACCTGACGGGCTTGAGCCTCGCGAAGACGAGATTGCTGTGATTGTTGTTTCGCCCAACTGGTAAAGCCGAAGTTCTCCAACTCCCAATAAAGAGCCACTGTCGATTCGTTTCTGCTTTCCCTAGATGCAGGAGACCCGGATTGGCGTCCCTTGTAGCTGGTATCCGAATAGGAGGCACCGAGTTTTGGAAACAGGAGACCCCAGGATTTCTGGTTGAGCTGGGCTTCTTCAAACTCAACCAAGGCTGAGTACCGTTGCAACTCCGGTCGATTTGACAAAGCCTTATTGATTAGAGAATCGAGCTGAGGTTCGCCGGGAAACAGGTCAATGGGAACAATCATGCTGTCGACCGGTTCAAGAACCACATCTTCACCCAAGCGAAGAAGTTGAACCAAACGCACAGAGGCAGAAACAGTTCCAACCCGAGCGGTTTCGACTTTGTTCATTTGAATGAGCGATTCAACAGCCGCCCGCTCAGCATCAGCCTGTAATCCTTCACCAGCCTGAGCAAAGTCATCTGTTACTTTGGCCAGGTTGCTGGCATTTTTAGCTGAATCTTCGGCAATACTCAGCATGCGGTTTGCCTGAACCAAATCATAGTAAGCAGCGGAGACCTTGAGCGTTGTATTCAAGCGAGCTTGCGCCTCTTCAGCTCGCGCTGCCTGAAGTTTTTGCTTGGATGCTAAAGGGCGAAAGATTCCTTCTGCCAAATCAATCTCCAAGGCCAGGCCAGGTTGTGGAGCCAAGCCGGAACCTGTGGTGGGCAAACCAAATCCACGAGAACTTGCCTTCCGGTCCACATCAATAACGGAGCCGTTTGTGTTTTGCAACAGACCATCCTGATTCGAAGAACTAAAGCCTGCCCGAACCGTGGGCAACCACTGATACCAAGCCATATTTTGGTCAAGCTCGGCCTGCTTTACGCGCTCCAATTGGATAGCGAGCTCGGTGTTTTGTTCGTGTGCCAGACGAAGTGCACTCGTCAGATCAATCTTCATGACCTCCGCCTGTATTGAACATGTCAATATACTCGAAGCGATGAAACCGATTAGGGAAAGAGAAGCAGTAAGTGTTTTTGTTCTCATGCTAATTTAAAGTGCAGGTTGCGATTGAAGGTTCAAAGCAGGGGTCTTTTTAATCAGAGCAAAGACACAGGGAATCAGCACCAGCGTTAACACCGCCGAGACCAGCATACCTCCGATAACGGCCCGAGCCAGAGGAACCATCGCCTCATTCCCGGGCAATAATGAAAAGGCAAATGGAGCCAGTGAAGCGATCAACGTGAGCGAGGTCATAATGATCGGTCGCAGACGAATTCGAGCGGCGATGTAAGCGGCTTCAAACGGAGTTTTCCCTTGTTGCAGTTGTAAGTTCGCAAACTCCACCAACAAGATACTATTGTTCACAACAACACCGATTAACATGAGAGCACCCATGAGGCTTTGAATATTCAGATTGGTGTCAGTTAAAAACAGCATCAGGATAGCGCCCGCCATAGCCAAGGGAACCGCCAGCATAATGATCAACGGATCCACGAAAGATTTGAACTGAGCCATCAGAACAAGAAAAACCAGCAAACAAGCAACAATGAGTCCGAATCCTAATTTGGAAATGCCTTCACGCATAATCATTACCGGCCCCTGTAAGGATACGGTTACGCCCGGAGGTAGCACCACATCCTTTAGCCGTTTTTCAACATCCTTCACGACAGAACCAAGGTCACGGTCTTCAACATTGATGTAGACATTGTTTACTCTGGAAATATCGGCATGGGCAATTTCTCCAGGAATATTTACGCGTTTGAGTGTAGCGATACTGGAAAGTGGAATTGTTGACGGGCCTTCATCTGTTTGAATACGCAAAGGCAGGCTACGCAACTCATCCAACGAATCCGCTTCGTTATCGCCCAGCTGAACCCCGATAAAGAAATCCGTCCCCGAATTGGGATCGACCCAAATCATCGATTGAATACTGGCACTGGAACCATAGGCCGTCAGAACATTCTTTGCGACCTCCTCCTGGGTCAGTCCGTAAAAAGCCGCCTTCGTCCGATCCACTTCGATATCGAGCTGCGGATAATCGAGCATCTGAGCGATCTGTATATCCACGGCTCCAGGGATACCCTGAACCGCAGCTTCAATCGCTTCAGCAGCGTCTCGACCCGCATCGAGTGAACCCATTTTAATTTCGATATCGATTGGGGCTGGTGCACCTTCGTTCAGGGCTGCATTTACAATACCACCGGTTACAAACAAGAACTTTTCCTGAGGAAATTCTTTGGCCCATTTTGCCCGCAGCTCTTTGACATAATCCAAGGTGCTGGAAGACCGACTTTCGTTAACTAAATTGACAATAATGTACGCTGTGTCGGGTCCGGAGTTGGAACTGAGGATCGTGGAAAATCCAGCACCCTTCCCTACCGGCATTCCGATATTGGAGATGATGGACTGTACTTCTCCTTCAGCGATAGTCTCTTTGATGGAATCCTCAATCTGCGCCACCAACTCCTCCGTCTTTTCCAAACGGGTTCCCGGAATCGTTTTGATGCGGACTTCAAACGTGCCTGCATCCACATCGGGAAACAATTCACTTCCAAGGGCCGGAATCAAAAGAAAACAACCGGCCGTGGCACCAACAATCGCGGCAACCGTGAGAAAGCCTCCGCGCATGGCTTTGTGTAAGGTGCCGGCGTAGAAACCACGAGAGCTGTATTCGGCATCATCCGATTGACCTGTGGCTTCACTTTTATTCTTTCCCAGAAATCGTGCGCAATAAGTGGGCGCGACCGTCATGGCGATAAAGTAAGATGCGGCAATGGTAATAACCGCCGCCAGAGACAAGGGAAGGAATAGGAACTTGATCATTCCCGACAGGAAAATCGCCGGCACAAAAACAGCTAATGTGGTAATTGTTCCCGCGAGCACTGGAGCGGCAACTTCCTGAGTCCCATCACCAGCAGCCGTCATGGCATCTTTGCCCATTGCGCGATGGCGCATGATGTTCTCCACGACCACAATCCCCGCATCGACAACCGTGCCAACCGCTAAGGCGAGTCCACCGAGAGTCATGACGTTGATTGTTTCGCCAGTAAAAAAGAATCCAAGTACGCCGATCAAAATCGACAAAGGCAACATGAGCAATATCGCAATAGATGCCCGCAGCTTGCGCAGAAAAAAGACGACGATGATCACGACCAGAATTGCTCCCAGGATAACCTGAGACTTCAAATTGGATATGGCAGAACGGATATAGGTAGACTGGTCACTCACCAGATCCACCTGAGTGACTTCGGGAATTTCACCCCGAGCCTTCATGGCGGGAATTTCACTGGCAATACCTTCACGAATTCGATCGACCACCTGGATGGTATTTTCACCCGGTTCCCGAAGAAGCGGCACGTAAACGGAACGACTTCCGTTGACACGGACGATGTTGTATTGGAGTTCGGCGTCATCCTTGGTTTCGCCGAGGTCCCTGATAAATATTGGCTGCCCGTCCCGCATGGCTACGACTACGTCGTCGATATCTTTGGTCGTTTGTAAGGTATTTACCGGGTGAACCTGATATTCAAAATCTCCAATCTTCAGACTACCACCTGCCATGACCAGATTCTGACGAGCCAAGGCGTCGACCACGTCCGTAAAAGTCAGATTGTGTGCTTCGAGCTTGGAAGGCTCAAGGTAGGTCATGATTTGACGGAATTTTCCACCAAAAGGGTGAGGAATCTGCACGCCCTTCAGACCACCCATTTTATTTCTGACAGCATAATAACCGATGGTATACAGCTGAGACTCGCTTAACCCTTCACCTGAGATAGCGCCCAGCATGACTGGCATATTGGAAGGCTCGCTACGCATGGTGAACGGAAACTCAATACCTGGTGGCAAGTGGAAAATATCGCTCAACTCATAGTTGAAGATATCGTTCATCGCCGCGGACGCATCAGCTCCCGCTTCAAAAGTTACCTTCAACAATGCGGCGCCCGGCATGGTGCGAGACTCGATACGTTCGCGTTTACCGGCCAGGGTCAAGGCACGTTCCACACGGGAAGTTACCGACTTCTCCATCTCCACGGTCGGCAGGCCGCGATAGGAGAAGTAACTCATGATCACCGGTTTTTTGAAATCCGGTAGAATATCAGCAGTAATCTGCGGATAAACCGCAACACCGAGAAAGGATAATCCCAAGACAACGGCCAGAATGCCAAATGGATTTTTAAGGGCAAATTTTACTAAGCTCATAGTGCTAGGTGCTTATTGTGAAGATTGCGTGCTAATTGGCAGTAACGGTGGCTCCATCTTTCAAACGCCCCAACATACCATTGACCACCTGCTCGCTCCCGGAAAGTCCGGAAAGGATTTCAACCCATTCTCCGTGATCGAGACCAATACTCACTACTTGATGCTTCACCGTGGAACCCGAAACAATATATACGTGAGAGGGACCCTGCCCAAATCGAACGGCTCCTGCGGGTAATACCAATGCACCTGCTCGTTTTTCCAAGCTGATCTTCGCTCGACCATAAAGGCCGGACATAAGCTGCCCACTACTATTATCCAAATCGACCTCGGCTTGCATACGCTGAGTGCTACCGTTTAGCGCACCTGTGGTACGAGCAATTTTCCCTGAAAAAATCTTACCAGGAAAGGCATCAAATTCCAAATCCACCGCATCACCAACATCCAACCAGACCGCATCGCGCTCTGGAACATGCGTAACGACCCGTAGTTTGTCGACTTGGGCAACCCGAATCAGTGTCTGACTGTTGCCCATGGATGACCCGGCAGAATAAACAAGATCACCCGGATCCACGGCACGGTAAGTAATGATCCCATCAAAGGGTGCAACCAGGGTGGAATAGGATATGAGTGCCTGTACTTCAGCAAGTCGGGCGGTGGCCGTTCCCAACCGGGCTTTGGCGGCGGCGACTTCGGCCTCACCCGCAATGAGGCGGTTCCTCGCTTCATCTCCCGCTTTTTTAGTAACAGAACCTTTTTTAACCAGATCCTCAATGCGGCTGGTTTCGGACTTCACAGCGGTAAGATTGGCCTCAGCCGCTTGAACACCTGTTGCATATTCGCGCTCTTCAGCTTTAAGCGCGTTGAATTGCTCATCCATTTCTGGAGCGGCGATGATCACCAAGGCTTGGCCCTTCTTTACTTTAGCACCGATATCCACCGGAACGGATTCGACGTAACCCGTCACCTTTACACCTAGCTCAGCTGAGTAAAAAGCCTCGGCGGTTGCCGGCTGGGTTGTCTCGCGGACAAGATCGCGACGCTCGGGTTTAATGGTTTTCACATTCGTGGCCGATACCATGAATACCGGAAGAATGAAGGACAAAACGAGGACAATGGTTCTTAGGGAAACAATCATTTGGGTAGTGCGTCTGTTAGCCCCAGTATTTATAGAAAACCGGGGCATTGATTTGTAAAAACCCTGCACATTTATTGTTGAAAAATAGAAGCGCAAGCCTGCAGGCGCAGAAGGTGGCCATTAAATGCAAATAGCCCCGAAAACTTTCAGTGAAGCAAGAAATACATCTATGGATTTGGTCTTTTAAAGCAGACTGAGGCATCTCCTGGATTAGGAGAAAACGAAGGTCCCATTGGCAAATTCAAAGTCACCTTTTCCGGAAAACCAAACTTCGTAACACGCCTGTAACATTCCGGACACAGAACTTTAACAATAGAGAACTATACATGGGATTTGGAGTGTGTTCTCATTTTGCAGAAATTGAGAATTAACCCTCAATCCTGATGTTCCGGTTCAATAGACACTTAAAATTTAAACCCGGAGATTGAATAATACTGCAACCTATTCGTACCGCATAAATGAAAAAGATAATTGTTATAACCGCTGCATGGCTGGCGCTCACTCAACTGACAAGCCAGGCGAACGTGGATCCTGACCTGCCTGTCTACACATCTGTATCTGGAGTATCGGGAAATCTGAATTCCGTAGGATCGGATACCCTAAACAACCTGATGTCACTATGGGCTGAATCGTTCCGCGCCTTTTATCCCAATGTGAATATCCAGATCGAAGGTAAAGGCTCATCGACAGCTCCTCCGTCACTCATAGAAGGAACCGCCCAAGTGGGACCCATGAGCCGAGGAATGAAATCGGTGGAAATAGATGCTTTCGAACATAAGTTTGGTTACAAACCAACTCAAATTGGCGTTTCGATCGATGCATTGGCGGTATTTGCTCATAAGGACAATCCGATCAAAGGACTAACCATGAAGTCGGTAGACAGTATCTTCTCCAACACTTATAAGGCTGGCGGGACGCCGATTGAGAATTGGGGAAGTGTAGGTCAAACAGGCAGTTGGGCCGATCGAAGCATCAGTCTGTATGGTCGTAACAGTGCTTCCGGAACGTATGGCTATTTTAAGGAAGTAGCTCTTAAAAAAGGTGATTACCGAGAAAGCGTGAAAGAACAACCTGGCTCCTCCGCGGTTGTCCAGGGAATCGCAACTGACCTTTATGGATTAGGATATTCCGGGATTGGCTATAAAACCTCTGGCGTAAAAGCACTGGCACTGGGAGAAAGCGAATCCACTATGTTTGAGCCTTCATTGGAAAATTGCCTTTCGGGGGATTATCCACTCGCACGTCTTTTATACGTTTATGTGAACAAACGCCCCAACGAGCCTGTGGACACTTTGACCTACGAATTCATTCGGTTCGTCCTCTCCAAGCAAGGACAGGAAATCGTGGTAAAGGACGGCTACTTTCCTCTTCCAGCATCCGTTGCGGGCGAAATGCTGAGGTTTCTTAAATAGGAGAATCCGTTCAGCGCAAAACCAGGATTCGCCTAATTTTCCTTATTTTAAGTGACGTTCAGCTTGGGTGACAAAAGCGGAGGATTTTTTTCTGGTCTAGAAGAATGATTCACGATGTAACCCTTGGTAAACTCCATCGAGAATCGGCAGTTGACCGACAAAGATGAAAAAAAAGACGAAAAAAAAGTCCAACCCTGACAAAGTTCCAAAACGGTTCCGCGTAACAAAACGGATCCTTTGGCTAGACCACTTCATGAACCATTTCATTGTGGTGGGCGGCGTCGCGGTTATCGCAGCTGTTATGGGAATTTTTATTTTCATCTTTGTTCAGATTCTTCCTCTTTTCCAAGGTGCCAAAGTCAAGCCCCTCGCCGAACATCCTCTAGTGGACTCGATAAATGAAATTATCGATTTCGATCTAGATGAATGGGCCGAGTTGCCAGTGGTCATCCGCAAAGATGGTTCCGTTCGGTATCTGGACCTTAAAGGCGATCGAGGTTCGATTGAACACAACGACGTATTTAACCCCGGCGAATCCCTATCCACCCTCAACTACAATTCGTTGAAACGACTACTCGTGGCTGGCTCGGAGTCTGGTAAATTTGCATTTTCAAAGCTAAACTACCGCTCTCAATTTGATACAGCCTCTGTCAGAACCATTCATCCGGACATTGAAAGCTCAGACTGGTATGTGCTATCAGAAAAGGGCGAATCCATTAAATTTGTCGATTATGGTGAAGGCGCCTCCAACAAAATGGCCGCAGGCATATGCGTGGATTCTAGCGGTGAGCAACATGTCAGGGCAGTAACACTCGAACAAAAGCGGTCCCTGTTTGGCGGTGGAGGAAACATCACGGTTGGTAAACGCTTTGACCTGACACCCGACATCGATCAGGAAATACAACAAGTGGACGTTAGCTCGAACGGAGATCTCATCCTGGTAACATCGACTACGGGTGAAGTGTTCTTATTTGTGTTTGAATCAGGAGAGCTCAAGCTAAGGCAACGCTTTTGGCCCTTCGAAGGCCTGGATGATAAACGAGTGCATAGTGCGGATTTCCTTATGGGCGATGTTTCAGTCGTTTTTTCCGGCACAGGTGGGGAAAATCGAATTTTCAGTATGTCGTTGGATTCTGGAAAAGGACAGCGGCTCTACTCCATGACAAAAGAGTTCGACCCATTACCGGAACCCTCCATTGATTATTACCCCGGCATTCGAAATAAGAGTTTTTTGCTTATGGGAAAGAATCATGCGTCCCTTCGCTACAGCACCACAGAGAGCATTCGCTGGGAGCAAGATTTCGATTTCGATATTGCACGAGGAGTCATAGGCGAAAAATACGACAAACTCGCTTTGTTGGACACTACCGGTATCTTGCACCTGTTTTCGCTACAGGATCCCCACCCTCAAGCAGGCTTAAAGGCCTATTTCGGAAAGATCTGGTATGAAGGCCAGCCCGAGACTGATTATATATGGCAATCAACTGGAGGAACGGACGACTTCGAACCAAAACTCTCGCTTGTTCCGCTTATCCTTGGCTCACTCAAAGGGACGTTTTATGCCATGTTATTTGCAGTTCCCATTGCTTTGCTGGCTGCCTTGTATACATCGCAATTCCTTGAACCGAAATTAAAGAATTTCGTGAAACCGACCATGGAGATCATGGCCTCACTACCGTCGGTAGTACTCGGATTCATGGCCGCACTGTGGCTCGCACCTCTGGTAGACACCCAAGTGCCATCGTTTTTGCTACTGGTGATCGGAATCCCCTTATTCACCTTCATTTTTGGATGGGGATGGTTGAAGTTACCCAAACAGGTTCGCATGAAGATTCCTCCGGGATTTGAATTTCTGATAATCGCTCCTTTTCTTTTAATCGTTTGCTATGCCTGTTGGAATCTGGGGCCGGTTTTTGAACGGATCTTTTTTGTAGTTACCAATCCTGACACAGGTGAGCAAATCGCGGATTTTAGATTGTGGTGGCCAGACTTTACTGGAGCGACCTACACGCAGAGAAACTCTTTGATAGTTGGGTTCATGATGGGTTTCGCAGTCATACCCATCATCTTTACAATCGCAGAAGATTCGATGAGCAATGTTCCCAATTCCATGCGATCCGGTTCCTTGGCCCTGGGGGCGAGTCGTTGGCAAACTGCAATCAAAATTGTTCTACCAACTGCCTCAGCAGGCATACTCTCCTCTTTGATGATTGGATTTGGACGCGCGGTGGGCGAAACGATGATTGTGGTGATGGCCACCGGGAACACACCCGTAAAAGACTTCAACATATTCAGTGGTATGCGAACTCTTTCGGCCAATATCGCAGTAGAGTTACCCGAAGCTCCTTACCACGGCACTTTATATCGTACCCTGTTTCTGGGAGCCCTGGTACTTTTCATAATGACATTTTTTATTAATACAGTGGCGGAAATCCTTCGTCAGGAACTGCGCAATCGCTACAAAACGGTAGAGTAGCCGGAAGGGATTTAAAACTGCATGAAAGATCTGGCCAAACAAAAGCAAGTCCGAGTCAAAGGAGAAATAGCCGTATGGTTTTCCTCTCTGGGCCTGTTCTTGGGCCTAGTGATGATTGTAGCGTTAATTGGAGTAATCGCCTACAACGGGTTGTCAGTTTTTTGGCCCCAACGGGTTGTCCAATTGAAGTTGGATACGGAGGCGGTAACCGGTCTGGGATCACGTTCGAAAGTTGCGGGAATAATTACTTCAGAACAGACTAAATCCCTCGATAAATCATTAACGAATCCCCAAGCTCCAGTGAAGGAGTGGCAACTTTTCCTGGGAAACAAAGATCAATTCGGATTCTCCTATAAATATTTTGATCGAAGCTCTATTCTGGAAGTTTCCGAACCCGAGGAAATTGTAATCCTGGAAAGGGCCGAGTATGGGGATGCCATCGCTTATCCCGCTTATTTAAGCTTCGTAAACGGTGAAAGGATTGAAGCGAGCAACCCGAATTTTAATGCGGCCCTAAAAGCACTCATAGAAGAATGCCGGGACCGGCGCGAAAAAATCCGTTACCTGGAATTCAATGAAATTGGAGCAATTAACAAGGCACTTGAAAAACTTCGCCTGGAAAAGCTGAAGATAGACCGATCGAACGTTCAAAGCCCTGCTGACATAGCGAGTCTGAATCGAATTGAAAATGAACGGGCTCGCCACCAATCGTTATTTACAACTCTCGCCGCTCAAGCTCGAGGACTAAGAGATTTTCAGGAGTCCAGTAAACTGGCATATACACTAGCTTCCGGCGAGCAGGTCGAACAATCCATTGGAAGTATCTATAGTTTTTACTATCCAAACCAATTAGGATTCTTTGGGAAAGCAGGGATCTTTATAAAGCACACCCTGGGATTCCTGATTGAAGAACCCAGAGAGGCGAATACGGAAGGGGGCGTTTTCCCGGCAATCTTTGGCACGTTTGTCATGACCCTTTTGATGAGTATTGCGGTAACCCCATTTGGGGTAATCGCGGCCATTTATTTAAAAGAATATGCAAGGGATGGACTGTTCGTCCGTTCTGTCAGAATCGCCATTAACAATTTGGCGGGAGTTCCATCCATCGTGTTTGGAGTTTTTGGGTTGGGTTTCTTTGTATATTTTGTCGGAGGAACCTTGGACCAATTATTTTTCTCATTGCGACTTCCTACCCCTACCTTCGGAACCGGTGGAATCCTTTGGGCGTCCCTGACTTTGGCATTGATGACTGTTCCCGTCGTAATCGTTGCCTCGGAAGAAGCACTCGCATCGGTATCCCGCGGTATCAGGGAAAGTTCCCTCGCTTGCGGGGCATCAAAATGGCAAACGATCCAACGGATTGTTCTTCCGGCAAGCGCTCCTGGAATTCTAACGGGCATGATACTCGCAATGGCTCGCGGTGCTGGCGAAGTCGCACCGTTGATGCTGGTCGGTGTGGTAAAGATTGCACCGTCTCTTCCCATTGATACACAGTTCCCATTCGTTCATTTAGAACGAAAGTTCATGCACCTCGGTTTCCACATCTACGACCTGGGATTCCAATCGCCCGACTCGGAAGCAGCCATGCCAATGGTATTCGCCACTACCTTGCTCTTAATCCTGTTAATTGTAATGCTCAATCTGGTAGCCATAATGATCCGCAATCGACTGAAAAGAAAATACAAGACCTCCACTTTTTGATTAACCATTTCATGGAAAACGTACGCGAAAAAACTTCCACCATCACCAAACAAGAAGCTACTCCTAAAGTTGAGGCCGGTAGGGAAAACTATATATCAGTCAAGGACTACAATTTCTGGTACGGAAAAGCTAAGGTACTCCACGACCTAAATCTTGAAATACCAAAACAGCAAGTGACCGCGCTGATCGGACCATCCGGTTGCGGGAAATCTACCTTGTTACGAAACTTCAACCGCATGAATGACCTGGTGATTGAAGCTCATCATAAGGGAGATATCATCATAGGAGGCCAAAGTATTTATGACCCCATGATTGAGGTTATCTCGCTTCGTAAACGGATCGGCATGGTGTTTCAGAAATCGAATCCATTTCCAAAATCTATTTACGAAAACGTGGTCTACAGCCTTCGGGTAGCCGGAAGGAATAAAAAATCAGCGCTCGACGAAGTCGCCGAGAAAAGTCTGCGAGCAGCCGCACTATGGGATGAGGTAAAAGACAGACTTGGAGAGAGTGCCTTCAGTTTGTCGGGTGGACAAATGCAACGTTTGTGTATCGCCCGTGCCATTGCAAATGAACCGGAAGTCATTCTGATGGATGAGCCTTGCTCCGCCCTGGATCCGATTGCCACGGCAAAAGTCGAAGAGCTCATCCACGAGCTCAAGCTCAACTACACCATAGTGATAGTAACTCATAATATGCAGCAAGCGGCTCGCGTGTCGGACAAAACAGCTTTCTTCTTTCTGGGGAAAATGATTGAATACAACTATACTAAAGAAATATTTTTAAATCCCCGAAATGAACAAACTGAAGCCTATGTCTCAGGACGGTTTGGTTAATCCAACAATCAATAGTTATGGAACGATTTTTTGAAGAAAACCTGAATCAGCTACGGATCAATCTCAACCGAATGGCTGAGCTTGCCTACGCAAATGTAAGCACTGCGATCGAAGCACTGATCCAAAAAGATCTTGATCTGGTACAAAAAACAATCGAAGCAGACGATGAGATCGATGAACTTAGCAAGTGGATTGATCAACACGTTGTGCAACACATAACCTTACATTCACCCGTGGCCTCTGATGTTCGTTTTCTTTATACGGCTTTAAAGGGTTCGAGAGATTTGGAACGTGCTGGAGATGAGGCTTGCTCCATAGCAAAACGAGCAAAGAAAATCATACGCTCAGGCTATGCCGGACATCTGTATAATATAGAGACTCTAGGTCGCCTGGCAACAAACTCGATCAATGAAGCGATGAGCTGTTTCCTAAAAGCGGATCTCGACTCGGCCAGAAAATTACCTTCAAAAGACAAACAGATTGATGACCTTTATAAAGCGATCAATAAGAAGATAAATGCATACATTTCAAATAGTGTTCCCGACCCCCAAGAAGTGCCAGTGCTGATCGACTTGTTGTTCATATCGAAATCTCTGGAACGCGTGGGTGATCATGCAGTAAACATAGCAGAAGAGGTTATCTACTTTCTAACGGGAGACGATATCCGCCATACCAATGATGCGTACCGGAAATAGTATTTCTCTTAATACGAAGAAATGATCCATTCTAAATATAAGATCGTAATTGTGGATGACGAAGAAGATGTAACCAGCCTACTTCGCTACCACCTCGAAGCAGAATCTTTTATCGTAGAGACCATTAACGATCCAACACAAATCATGGGAGTTGCCCGAGACTTCGAGCCTGATTTATTCATCCTGGACATTATGATGCCCGATATCAACGGCCTCCAGATTTGCCGAATGATCCGGGCTGACCAAAGAATCAAACATGTACCCGTAATATTCCTTACTGCAAAAACGGAGGATAAAGACCGAATCCATGGTCTGGAATCAGGTGGGGATGATTATATTTGCAAGCCCTTCAACATCAAAGAGGTCGTACTAAGAGTTAAAGCCATATTAAAACGCACGCGTCAATCTTCTCCGAACGTTAATACATCGAGAGTCCAAATCCGGAAAGTAATGTTGGACGAAGATCAACATTTGCTACAAGTCGAAGGCAACAATGTAGAACTGACGGCGACCGAGTTTAAATTGCTCAAACTTCTCATCGAGAGAAAGGGGCGTGTTCAATCGCGCGAAAGTTTGCTTACCAATGTCTGGCAGTACGAAAGTGATACTGAAACCAGAACCGTTGATACCCATGTTCGAAGGTTGCGTGAAAAATTGGGCAATCAAGCGGACATAATAGAAACCATTCGTGGTGTAGGCTACCGAGTGGTTGAAGCATAATGGATGTACTTCTTGTCCTGGTAATAATTGGGCTGCTGCTATTTTTTTCCCACAGGTATATATATTACAGGAATTATGTAAAACACCTGGGGGACTCATTGAAGGCGAAGCAGAGTTTTCTGCAAGAAGGAGAAACGGTATTGGCTGGCTCGAAGTACATGCTTCGGCTAACCAAAGAAATCAACAATCTGATTTCGGAAAATACCCAGCTACAACAGGGACATTCTAAACATGTGAATCAATTGGAGGCCATGCTGGGGAACATGTATGAGGGGGTTGTAATACTTGATGGAAACAGTCGGGTTCTCATGGCGAACAAGGCTCTGAAGCGTTCTTTTCACAATTGGATAGGCGGTCGAGAGATCGTAGGTCAAAGACTTGATATACTTTTTGCCAGCTCTCGGCTTTCAACGATTATTAATGAGATAAACTCTGGAAAACCTGAAGAACCGGCTGAACTAGAATTAATTCAGGCGGAAGATCGTAGATGGCTGAAAGTATCAGGCGCACCGATGCGAGCAAGCACTCGAAATGGGACAGATTTAACTTTACTCATATTCTATGACATCACGCATCAAAAGGAGTTGGAGACTATCCGGAAAGAATTTGTAGCCAATGTGTCACACGAGTTGCGAACTCCTGTGACCATAATAAAAGGGTACGCCGACACGTTGATACAAGACATAAACAAGATGCCTGAAGAACAGAAATTAAACTTTCTGAATAAGTTGGGGAAAAACGTCGATCGACTCCATGAATTGCTAGAGGACCTCCTTTCACTCTCACAAATTGAATCAACCAAACCCGGAGCATCCTGGAAAAAAGTTTCTATAAATGCGCTCATAAGTGAGGTCGTGGTACATTATTCGGAACGATTTGAAGAACGAGGAATTAGTTTGGAAATGGAATTGTCCAACGACGAAATCGAAATTGAAGCGGATCCGTCACGCTTGGTTCAAGTGTTTGAAAATCTTTTCTTAAATGTACTAAAATATACACCAGAGAAATCCAAACTCACAGTAGGGACTTCCTCGATAAAGCACCATTTGCACGCATGGGTATGCGACAATGGTCCTGGAATACCTGAAGAAGATTTACCCAGAATATTTGAAAGATTCTACAGAGTAGAAAAAGGGCGATCGCGAGAAAAGGGTGGAACTGGCTTGGGACTAAGTATCGTTAAACGTATCATAACTCTCCACGGCGGGAAGATCCGAGCAGAAAATCTTGAGGATGGCGGACTTCGAATTTCATTTACAATACCCACACGCCTGAAGTCTTAGCGTATTGGAACTACGGCCAGAAAGCGGGAATAAAATCCTACGAAAGTGTTCTTCCTAGCGATTGTAGGATTATGATTCGGGGTTCTTCCTGGACATCTTATTGACCTCGGCGGCTATCTCTTCGGGATGCTCCTCATGGCCCGTCATGATGTAGAGCCCTTGCATGACGTTGACAGAGAAATTTCCAATCATCTCCAGATGGTTGTTGATTTCCATGTTAAGAATTTCGGTTTTGAGATCGGCTTCCGGCTGGCTCATGCGAGCCATAGACAAGCGGTTGAGCCTCTTGCGCCGTTTTTTAATTTGCCCCTCCAGAACGAGGGCCTCTTTTATTTCCTCCTCATTGACGGGCTGGAACATCTGTTCGTTATAAAGGTTGATTAACTTCCCGACAACGTCGGCTAACTTGGCAACGCCTTTCATGACTTTTGGAGAGAATTCGCGCTCTTTGCGGTAACGGCGTTGCGCGAATTTCACCAAGTGATAGACTGTATCGGTGATCGTTTCCAACTCCGCCACGATACGGATCATCTGCGAGACCTCCACAGCATTCTGCTGGCCGATCTCCGCCGCTGAACAGCGAACAAGATATTCGGTGATCTCCTCCGTTGACCTGTCCGCTTGATCTTCCATGGCCTTAAGCTGCTTGACCCTCTCGGAAAGATCCTCATTGGGACGATTAAACACATCCACAAATCCATTAAACATATCCTGCGTAAGACGGGCAAGTTCCACCGTAGCCTTTTCGGCTTCCGGCAGGTTCAACTCTCCGGTATGGACCAGATTCTGAGTCATGAAAGTGAGACGTTGCCGCGGAATCGAACCCGCGGGAGGCTCCTTGACCCAACGACTAACCACCTTCGCGATCCACGGAATAAAACCGATGAGCAGGCAGATATTGCAGAAATTGAAAGCGGTGTGGAAGATCGCGAGTTTGAAACCAATGTCGCTGTCGTGCTTTGCCGTTCGGAGTGAATCGGGAAGCCCATTCGCTAATGCCTCCACCAAGTGCGAAAATAGAGGGAACATCAACAGCATCCATATGACCCCAAGAACATTGAACAGGAAATGCGCCCGGGCCGCTCGCTTCGCGTTGTGGTTACCACCAAGCGCGGCTAGCCATGCAGTAACAGTAGTTCCAATATTTTCTCCAAGGACAATGAAGGCAGATTCTTCGAAACCGATCCAACCGTTAATAGCGAAAGTCACGGTAATCGCCATGGCCGCAGAAGAGGACTGCACCATAAGTGTAAGAATGACACCGACGAAAAGGAAAACCAAATAAGACAAATACCCACGACCACTCAAACTTTGTATAATTCCCTGAAGCTGCGCTGCCTGCTCTTGTACGGCATCGACATCAGGCACAGCCTCTTTCAGTAGCCCGAGGCCGAGAAAGAGAAGTCCAAAACCAATGGTTCCCTCACCGATATTCTTCAGACGATTTTTCCCAATGAAAAATATTGGTAAGCCAACACCGATGATGGGAATGGCGATAGAAGAAAGACTGAATTTACCAACCGCTGCAATGATCCAGGCGGTAATAGTAGTGCCCAAGTTCGCACCCATAATAACCGCTATCGATTCTGTCAGTGTCAGCAAACCCGCACTGACGAAGGATACCACGATTACCGTAGTAGCTGAAGAGGATTGAAGAACAGATGTGATTCCGAAGCCTGTAAACAATCCTGAAAATCGGTTCTGCGTCATCGTGGCCATCACGTAACGCAGGCGTTGACCGGCTATCTTTTGAATCCCCTCACTCAGGATCTTCATCCCATAGAGAAACACGCCTAAACTACCTAGAATTTCAAGAAAAGTTAACATAGTTTATAGAATTTCACCAATTCGTCCCAACCACAGAAGGAAAGAGCAGAGGTGCTTTAGGGCACTTTGAATAATCAGTTTTTCTTTAGTTGAGACAAATAAAAGTTCTTGGTGGATTCGGACACACAGGATTAATACTGTAGATCCGACTGATTGTGGCTTGATTCTCGAGTTATATCTGTGTTTTTCCGGCTTTTTTGCTTTCTTTGCGTTCTTTTCCTATGCGGCGGCCTTTCGAGATGGTCTGACCAACTGGATGTAGCGTTTCATGTTGTAGGCCAAATTGCATAGTCCGATGCCCGCCGCATTGCGTTGCAATCCTATATAGCGCAGTTCGGGTCCGCCCATGCTGTTTTCTATATGGCCGAAAATATGTTCCACAAGACAGCGTATTTGCGACTTCAAGTGATTGAGTAGTTTGCTTTGCTCGCTCAAGGGATGCCCCCGCGTTGCTTTTTCATGTATGAAATTATTGATTCCAAGTTCTTCGAGCTTCTGATCTATCTCGGCGCTTTTATAGGCGCTGTCGCAGAACAATTTCCCGCCCTTGTCCTCCTCGTCAACCAAGTCGAACAGGACACGCGAATCGTGCACGCTGGCATCCGTGACCTCGTAGTCCGTCATCAGTTTGGACTCGGCGTCGGCCTTCACGTGATCCTTGTACCCATAATACGATACATTGTTTTTCTTCGTCCAGCGAGCGTCCACATCCTTCTGGCTCAGCTTATTTGGATTGGACTTCCATGCCTCGGGTGTTTGGCCGTTCTTTACCAAGTCGTTCTCCTCGCGCGTGTTGCGTTGCTTGGGCACTTCCACGAAGCTGGCGTCGACAATCGTTCCAGTCTTAGTGATGAGTCCTCGCGACTCGAGCGAACTCGTGAACAAATCGAACAGCCCCTTCACTGCGTCGGCCTGAACAAGAGCCTCGCGAAAACGCCACACCGTCGTGAAGTCCGGGGCGCAGCCTCCCAGGGGAAGCTCCAGAAAACGACAGAACGAAAGGCGATCGGTGATCTGGTATTCCACCTGCTCGTCGGAGAGATTATAGAGTCGCTGTAAAATGAGTATTTTAAACATGAATACAGGATCCAGCGGCTTTCGTCCCGCATTAGACTTCCCGGGTCTGTCGAAAACTGTTTCGAGCTTGGGCCGGAACATCTCGAAGTCAATATACTCGCTCAGCTCCAGTAGCGGGTCCTTGAGCTTGTCCAACTTGATATAACGTTCGGCTTCATCAAAAAAGGAAGGTTGATAGCATTTCATATATAACCTTCTTATTGTATATAAGCAACTGACTGTCAATGAGTTAATTTATCAAAGTGCCCTAAAGTATATTGCCAATATTGCATAAACGGGATTCCTCCTTCCATGTCTGAGTGACGAATAGCCGGGTACGCAATAAGGCTGGTCGTACTAATAAGCGGCCAGACGATCGCTGAATCAAAGTTTTTCAATCATCCGCGGTCTCCCTAAGGCTCTTCTGAAACCAGCCTTGGATTGTATTAATGGCCTGCCTGGCTTCAGACGAAATGGTAGGAGGGGGTTTATCCCCCGATCGCTTGATAGAGCTTCGAAAAATCGGGGAATAAACCCCCTCCTACAGTTCAATTTCAAACCCCTGGAACCAGAACCCCAAGAGACATCACTATGGCGAGACAGGCTTAAGTTCGCTTATGTGCTGCTCCAGTTTTGTAGGGAGCATTTAACATGAGGATACCATAAGCGTGATTAGTCCGGTCCCCAGCGACCTGTCTCGCCTAGTTGATTTCGAAGCCTGAATTCATTGTTTGATTCGAGCCAACAAAAACTTAGCATTCATCCTTCAACCTTTCTCCTTCAGCCTTTAAATAATGCTCCACCTCTTCCGTTTCATCCGCAAAGACCTCATCCAATTGAACAACGTTAAAAAGTATATCCTCTATGCCCTGGGCGAGATCCTGCTCATCGTCGTGGGTATCCTGATCGCTGTGAAGATTGGGGAAGTGAATCAGTCGAAGAGAGATCGCTTCGAGGAGCAAGATATCCTCCAACGACTCCGGGAAGAGGTTGAGCAAAGTCTAACTCGCTATCCGAGGTTTCTGGCAAATGTGAAAGAAAAGAATGAAGCTTTGGACCGAGTCGTTCAGGTGTCTTGATTCAGCAATGGCCTTATTCCCTCATTTTTTTTGCGGTATCAAAGTAACATCAGCGGATGATTACAGGGAAAGGGAGGTGCGATGGCCGTCATGTCTCAGCGTTCTGGATCGAGGCTGCCTATTCCTCAATTAGTCTTTTAATCAAAGATCGTTCGACCGGACAATCTGAAGTTGGACGGCGAGACGTGATTTGAAGGACTGTGCGAGAAACTTGAATTCGGGCTTTTGAGCAAGGTTGGTGTATTGCTCGGGATCGGATAGAATGTCGAAGAGTTCGACGCCATCGGAGGCATCTTCGCCGTATTGGATATATGAGTACTCCTGAGTTCTTAAGAGGAAGCCTTTGCGCGCGGGTGCTACCGAAAATGCTGCGTCTCGAAGTTCGATGGTTGGGTCATCGAGTAGAGAGGAGATGTCCAGGCCCTGGTTTCCTGTCGGGACTTCAAGTCCGCAGAGTTTAGCGGTGGTAGGGTAGAGGTCGATGAGTTCGGTGAGTGAATTGCAGACAGCTGGTTGTTTGCCGGGAACGCAAATGATTAGCGGAACGCCGGCAGAAGGATCTCTCAGGCTTACCTTGGACCAGAAGTCGTGTTCGCCTAAATGGTAGCCGTGGTCGCTGGTGAAGATGATGATGGTGTCGTCTTCCAAACCGGCTGATTCCAACGCGTTGAGAACCTTTCCTACTTGGGCGTCCATGTAGGCCACGGAAGCATAGTAACCACCAAGCAGTTTCTTTTGACGCCGAATGTCCATCTCCATTCCCTGGCTAGTTTTGTAATTGATGCCGGGAGTAGGAATGTCGTCCCAATCACCGGGAATCTTTGGTGGAAGTACCATTTTGTCATAGGGCTTGTAGGGCGGAAAATAATCGGCTGGTGCGACCAAGGGAACATGGGGACGGACGAAGCCAACACCTAACCAGAAAGGTTCTCCTTTACGCGATCCTGACTGTTTGTCGAATTGCTGAATGAGCTCGACTGCTTTGTCTGCCGTTCTTCCATCGGAGTGGACGAGGTCGTCTCCGTCGGCTTCAACGACCACGAAGGTGTTTCCGCCGACAGCCGGTTTCTTCCCATCAGGATTGTTTTCCAACGTTTCCGCATCACCGGGCGCGGCCCATTCTGGCCCCTGACTGTTGAATCGCTCGGTCCAGGAAAGTTCGTCGTCCGCTCCGTGGCTTCCTTCCTCAATTCCACCGGGTACTCCCATGTGGTAGATCTTGCTAACGCGAGCGGCATAGTAGCCGTTGTCCTTGAACAGTTGTGACCAGGTCTGACGGTCGCCAATGAGAGGACGCGGGTTTTTGTAGCCCAGTTCTCCAGAGGCATGCGGATAATAGCCTGACATAAATGATGCCCGAGACGGTCCACAGTAAGTTCCCTGGCAGTAGGCCCGGGTGAAGCGGACGCCCCGATCTGCTAAACGGTCGATGTTCGGGGTTTGGCACACTTGGTTACCGTAACAGGAGAGGGCGGTGTAGGTCAGATCATCAGAAATGATGAATAGAACGTTGTATTTTTTATTTCCTTCTTCGGCTTGTAAAGAGGTGACCCAAGCTGCTGCGGCCAGAGAAAGTAATAGAAAAAATACTGAGGAAAATTTGTTACGCACTAGAGCTATGTTCGATAAACGTTACCTCGATTCGCTCATGATTAGATTGCCAGTTTCGGAGGTCGGAAGGCAAGCTTGATATTTGCCAGGAATAGGATCGTACCAAGTTACATTTTTGCATACTTCCTCTGACTTAAAATAACCCACAATAGTGAGTTCACGAATTTGAGTTAAAAATGCTTTTTGAGTTTTGCCAGCGCTTGCCACGAATGCTGTCATGGCAGCGGCTTGATCTGTATCTGACATGTCATGGAATCCTGATTTGCTGAATTGTCCCAGACCGGTTGTAAAGGTAGCCTTTTCATCCGCATCCATATACTTCCCGTATACGAAGTCCATGAATTGAGGTACTCCTACATCTACGGCACCGGGCGTATTCGTCTTTGGGAAAATTAAATTCGCTACCGCTTTGGCAACCTTGCCCTGAGTTCCGCTGAGGAAATCGGGTTTCCAATTTTCGCCAGCGTTAGTCTCGCTGCTACCACCTCCCAGGCATCCTGCGATGGTTGAGGAGGAAACGGCGACACCTAGAAGTATGGATGCCCGTTTAATTGCATCCCGCCGATTCATCATAACTGCTGAGTTTTGATCGTCTATTGAATTCATCCTAAATATTTCCTTTCTGAAGTTGTTTAACTGCATGGTCAGCTGCCCTGGCTGTTAATGCCATGTAGGTGAGTGAAGGGTTTTGGCAAGCCGATGAGGTCATGCAGGATCCATCCGTCACAAACACATTGGGGGAGGCGTGAACCTGATTGAATCCGTTTAAAACGGATGTTTTCGGATCACGACCCATGCGGGCGGTACCCATCTCGTGTATACAAAGACCGGGTGCACTTCCATCGTCGAAGCCTTTGACATCCTTCAGGCCTGCCGCTTCAAGAATCTCAATGGCGGATGCCTGTGCATCTTTACGCATGGCCATTTCGTTTTCTTTGTAATCACAATCAAAGGTAACAGTAGGCTGGCCCCACTTATCGAGCAGATCATGATTCAAATACATTTTATTGTCGTGATAGGGAAGATGTTCTCCCCAGGCTCCCATTCCAAAACGCCATGGCCCTGGCTCTAGCATGTCGGCCTTAAACTCTGCTCCAAATCGATTAAACTCAGCAATGCCACGAGCCCAGTCAACGCGACTGGCGCCGCCTTGGTAGCCAAAGCCACGGATATAATCTTTTTGCGTCGTTTCTTTGCTAACGTTTCTAAAGCGTGGCACATAAATACCGTTGGGTCTCCGGCCCTTATAGTACTGGTCTTTAAAATCATCCGTGTGCCCACTGGCACCCACTTTAAAATGGTGGTCCATGAGATTGTGGCCGAGCTCTCCGCTATCGTTTCCGAATCCTTCCGGGAATCGATCCGATTTCGAGTTGAGGAGGATCGAGGTGGAAGCAACTGCCGATGCGCAGCAGAAGATGACCTTGGCGTAAAACTCTATGACTTCATTGGTTTCTGCATCGATGATTCGAGCGCCAATCGCTTTGCCTTTTTCTTTATCGTAAATCAACTCGCTAACGATTGAGAAAGGGCGAAGAGATAGATTTCCCGTTGCGAATGCGGCAGGTAAGGTGGAGGCGTTACTGCTGAAGTAAGCTCCATAGGGACAACCGCGAATACAGCGATTGCGCGATTGGCAGCCCCCACGTCCGTTGTGTGGTTGTGTTAAGTTAGCTGACCGGCCAATCGTCATGATCCGATCGGTGAACTTTTCCCTGATCTGTTCCGAAATATGGATTTCCAGGCAGTTCATTTCCCAGGGCGGGAGAAATTTTCCATCTGGCAACTGAGGCAACCCTTCGGCTTTTCCGCTGATGCCCGCAAATTCTTCTACGTGGCCATACCAAGGTGCGAGGTCTTTATAGCGGATGGGCCAGTCAACGGCCCAACTATCTTTTAAGTTTGCTTCGAAATCGATATCGCCGATCCGGTAGGATTGACGGCCCCACAAGATAGAACGTCCACCTACATGGTATCCACGCATCCAATCGAACTGTTTAACTTCGCTGTAAGGATTGTCTATATCATCCACAAACCAGTGAGCTGCCGCAGGGTGGGTGGTGTAGCCGGTACGGTTTTGCTTGGCCTGTCGTTCCAGGGTTGCCGGGGCGACTCTTCCCCCTGCTTCAAATTCCCAGGGCTCCATCATGGCAGTGGGATAATCGCCGTGTTTCACATCACGACCTCTTTCCAAGACCAATGTTTTGAGTCCCTTTTCGCTAAGCTCCTTTGCTGCCCAGCCTCCACTAATTCCTGAACCTATGACGATAGCATCGTAGGTGTTTTCTGCTGTTCCTTTACCTTGTATATTCAATTTCGGGTATGATTGGAGTTTGATTTTGGTTCTGCAGCCTTTGGCTGAGAAAACAGATTGGGTGATAAGAACAGAATAGTCCTTTCGTCCTATTCCTGATTTAACCAATCATCTTGGTCCCGCGTATAGCAAATCTAATCTTTTTTAAATAGATCCCTCCATCCTGGAAATAGGCGACTTCCTAAGAATATTAGTGATCCTGGATCGCGAGGGTTATGAGAGGCAGGTATAGATTATTCTAAGGGAAATACAGCGTTGGACTATAAAGGACTCGACGATACCAACCCAAGGGACTAGGTCTTCAAAGCTTGGCTAAGTATCCCATTTTTGTCGTCTGGATGGTCCTGGTTTTCCTATCAGGCTGTGCCTCCTTTTCTAATCGTCAAAGCGTTCGAAGTCTCGAGGAGGGTCGTGGTACCTTGGTTCAATTTTCAAGCAGAGCCCACGTTGGCGAAGTAAAAAGAGGCGATCAGCAAATTCAGTTTTTTGAAGAAAGCCTATCCCTGAATGGTACCGAGCTTTTGCTATCCAGCGGATCTTCGAATTCGAACCAGGCTGCAGGCCAGCGCCAAATGCCAATTTCGAAAATGGAGAGTGTTGCTCTTTATCCCGGAAATGTGACCCATCCCAATCAACTCCAATTGAGGTATAAAAAGGATTTGATTTTGATACAGGTTTTGGGGACGAATCGAGCGAATGACGATATTCGTACTCAGCGGCTTTACGAACTGCTGATTTCAAATGGAGTGTCGCGGGGAAGAACCGACCAATTTTATTATGTGGGTATGGATCTTTCAAAACCAGCCAAGAATTCCGATTCGAATGAAAGTTTCTTTACGGCTGCTGGAGTTCGGTTAGGAGAATTGGTTTGGGATTCCATAAAAGGCTTGGGAAGTTTGGCTATGAAGGCTGCAAAACTGTACTAACTTTTTCCCGTAGTTTCGAAACTCTTAAAATCCTGATTTAACTCAATGAAATCGTTCCCCTTTATAGTGTGTATCGTCGCTGGCCTCTATGTCGGTTATTTTATTGGAAAAAATAATCCTGTTGAAGTGCAAGTTGATAACAGGAAGCAATCGGAAGCCATTACTTCAATTGATGAAAACGCGTCTGAGGAGATTGGTTTGTTAAGAAAGCAGATTGCGGACCTCCAACAGGAGCAGACTAGTTTGACTGAGCAACTTCATGGTTACGAAGAAATGAAGCTTGAGAAATCGGCTGCTCGGGTGGAGATGAAAAGAAAATTTATCGAAATCAGAATGAAGGACTATGAAGGGATACTCGATCTTACTTCTGATCAGAAAGAACGTATCGGTGAGATTGAATGGGCACAATTCGATTATAACCGAAAATTCCGTAGCGGTGAATACACCGTGAAGGATAAACCGTTTGCGAATGAAAGAGAAGAAATAGAAAGACTACTTTCAGATGGCCAGCGCAAGATTTACGCCGACTACATTGAAGCGAGAATTGTTACCGCATTCGAATCGATAGTTGTTAGTAAGATAGGCCAAATTCCGGTGACTGTTGGTATTTCGATTGAGCAGAGAAAAGAGATCTCTGAGATTCTGTATGGGTACCTCCATCCGGATTCAGGCGCTGAAGCGAGACAACGTTGGGAGAATTTGAAACAACGTTCCTATGACAGAGAGGATCAATTACTTCTCTGGGCAGCCAAGGATGTTTTGGAAGAAGAGCAATACTTGGCTCTGCTACAGTCGTTGAAGAAGTAGGATCCGTAGGTCTTCGAATTGAGTTTACCTACGTCTGATGTAGGAGACAGCCAGCTTGCTGGCAAAATAAAAACCTGGATGTAGTCGAAATCGCCAGCAAGCTGGCTCCTACAATTGATTTCGATTCAAAAAGACGGCTTATACTTTTCGCGAAATTTTGCGTATTTCGTAGTTTAAAAATTACATGTCGAAAGTTTACCGCCTCCATAATGTGGTGGCGCGCCTTTAGACGAAGAGACAGATCAAGATGAAGAGGAGTTGTATAGCGATTCTCAGTGTTTTATTCCTGACACCCGAACACAGAAACCTGAATCACTTACCTGCCTACCAATCAACAACCGAGCCATCATCCGCATCGTATTGAGTCCTATACTCCTGCGGCTCGCCGACTTCATCCATCAGCTTGTGCTCGTCGATGGTGATGCCCAATCCCGGGCCGGTAGGAAGGGGACGATAACCGTCTCTTACGGGTGGGAGAGGTTCAGCTAAGAGCTCATGTTCGCGGTCACCACGTTCCTGGACCAGGAAGTTGGGCACGCAGCCCGCGACTTGCAGGCTGGCAGCCAACGAACACGGGCCATTTGGATTGTGCGGAGCTATCGGGGCGTAGTAGGCCTCTGCCATACCTGCGATTACTTTCAACTCGGTAATCCCTCCGGCATAGTTTACGTCCGGTTGCAGGATCATGGCGGCCCCTTTTTCCAGGATTTCGCGGAATCCCCATTTTAGGAAGACGCGTTCACCAGTTGCCAAAGGAATATGGGTCTTCTTGGCGATATCTGCCATGACGTCTACGTTCAGGGCCTGAACGATTTCTTCATAAAACCAAGGTCGGTAAGGTTCGAGTGCTTTTACCAATATGCTGGCCGTGGTTGGTTGAACGGCACCATGGAAATCAATCCCGATATCTACGTCTGGATATTTGTCGCGAAGGGCTGCAAATTTCTCCACCGCTTCATCCACCATCTTATGTCCTTCCAGGTACTTGTGGAGCTTGCGACTACCGCTGGGTCCGACCTTCATTGCCTTAACACCGGTAATTGGATCCGGTGTTCCATAAACAAATACCTTATCACGTGTCGGACCACCGAGTAATTTATAAACCGGTACGCCATAGCATTTACCGGCTATGTCCCAAAGTGCCTGGTCAATTCCAGAGGAAATGGCTGACTTGATGGGGCCGCCGCGGTAGAATGCTCCGCGATGAATAGCCTGCCAGTGATGGACCACAGGACGTGGATCTTTTCCAATTAAATAATCGCCGACCTCGAGCGCTCCAGCAGCACAAGCCTTGGCGTCGTCCTTCAGCATTTCACCCCAGCCGGTGATTCCCGCGTCGGTGGATATTTTTACGAAAACCCAGGAATTTTTTAGGACAAAGGTCTCTAGCTTGGTGACCTTGATGTTGTCGTTTGGGTTGATGGGTGCGGCTTTCGCGATTGAACTCATGGCGTTCAATCCGACCAGGGCGGGAGGTGCCATGAGCATAGAGCGGAGCCAATTACGGCGAGAAGATTTTATATTAAACATGGTGTGCTTTTATTTTAGGGTTATTGATTATTAAACTAAGAAGCGGGGGAGGTTTTGTTATTTTTTAGACAAGGCGCTTTCTCGGGCAGCTTTCATCTTTTGTTGTTTTTCTTTTGCTTTGGTGACTGAGTTTCTTGCGGCTTCGGTCACCTTAAACATGTCGAGTTCTTCTTCCAATTTGTCGATGACGGGAGTTGTTGCAAGGTCGATGTATTCCTTCTTCCTGGGATCGCGATGAACCTTCCACCATAGGAGCAATAATTTGCCCAAAAACCAGGCTGCTGGGACATAGGTTTTAACCACTTCCCAAACACGTTTCGGGTAATAAACTGGGATTGATTCTCTCTTAAATTCCGGTCGACGTTGGGTGCGGCTTTTGCGTCGAATAAGTCCTCCCTGCAAAGGGTGCAAATGTTCAAAGCGATAGCTGCCATAAAATTCAAAAATCAAGGAGATCAACCGCGGCACGATCATGTTCACCGCTGCGGCACGCCGGACGAGTGTTTCGATGTGGTCCCAGGAATAATAAATGTGCCAGGCTCGATCGTAGATACCTTCCAATTCATCTTTGCTAATGCCATCGAATTCACGGCACGCATGTTCCAGGTCGTACTTGTTCAGGTCGGGGTCCAACCAAACGCCTTTAAGGTAAAGCTCACGATGATCCACAGATCCCGGCAGCGGGGTAAGAATAAAAAACTCGAGAAGATCAACCGGGAGTTCTTTCTGAATGATTTTTATATCTCGCTCGATCGTCGTCGGTGTATCCCCTGGAAAACCTAGAATGTATCCGCAATAGGTTATCACCCGAACGCTGTGCCACGCCTGGAGCATTTTCCTGTACTCGGTGATGCGATTCTGGTTTTTCGAAACACCTTTCAAACTGGCCGGATTGATATTTTCCAATCCTAGAAAAACAAAGCGGCAACCTGCGCGCTGAGCTTTCACAATAAAATTTGGGATCGTGTGGCAAAGCGTGTCCACCTGCATGACGAAGTAGACTTCCAGTCCTTCCACTTCCCGCAAATGCGCCATGCGATCGAAGATGTCTTCCCAGTTTTTGTTTCGCGCAAAATTGTCGTCTGTGATGAAAAAAGTATCGACGCCCTCGGCTATGTGAGACCTTACGATTTCTTCCACATCGTCCGCATTGCGGAACCTGGATTTCTGTCCCTGCACATTGATAATGGTGCAAAAGCTGCAGGAGAAAGGACAACCGCGACCCGCGTCGAAGCATCCAATGGAGCGTGCATACCGACGCACGTTTTCCTTGGGTAGAAACGGCAGTGGTTCATCCTGTAAATCTGGAAGATCCTTTAGGTAATTGTAAATGGGTTTCATCTCCCCGGCATCGGCCGCCTTAAGCAGGTCTTCCAGTCGGCCTTCTGATTCGCCCGCAAACAGAGTGATGCCGAGATCCACGGCTTCTTGCAACTCAGGGGTCAAATCAGGGATCATGGATAAACAACCGCTTACGTGGAATCCACCCATGGCTACCTGGATACCTGCATCACGGAATTGACGTGCGATCGCCATGGTCCGAGGGAACTGATTGCTTTGCACACCTACCAGGCACACGAGGCCTCGGTTGTTGTTCTTCTTGAATCGTTGGATGATCTTCTTGATCGGTACCCGGGTATTGGTTTCGTCGTAGGCAGCGATCTGGAAATCTGTTTCAGGTCCGAGGATATTTCGTTGGGCGGCATCCAAGGTTAATCCGTGCAGGACCGCGAGTGAGTTGGACGGAATCCATGCTTTCCACCAGCGGATCACATAACCATTGTCATCGTAGTGAGATGGCTTGATCAGTTCTACGCAGAAGGTCTGGCGGTTCTTTACCGGAGTCATTGAAGCACTAAATATATGGATGTAGTGGGGTTAACTGGCAACCTTGGTGGGTTCGGAAACCTCTGGCAACTATTTCATCGGCAATCCAGGTGAAAATTTTTCATTTCCGATTGGTTCAACCTTTTAGAGAGCAGTTTAAACAAATATCTGGTGGAAAACCTAGACATAACCAGGGATACGGTTTTGCTCTTTGCCACAACTTACATTGATCAAAAAGCTTCCCAATACCAGATCGCTATAAAATATATACCTTTTCTTTGGATCTCCCCAGGCACCTTTTTATCTAAATAGTCCATTATGATTCGTCTCGCACATACTCTTACTAAATTGATTTACCCTACGTTGGTCCTGTTGGTGGGCGTCGGTTCACTACAAAGTGTCCAAGCCGCGGATAAGCCTAATATTATTTTCATTTATGCTGACGATATTGGCTACGGTGACTTCAGTTGCTATGGTGGCACTGGCGCTGATACGGCCTATACCGACAAATTGGCGGCGAACGGCTTACGCTTTCTATCCGGTTACTGCTCCGCTGCTACTTGTACGCCGTCCCGGTATTCTCTCCTTACAGGCCAATATGCATTTCGTAACAAGAACGCAAAGATTCTACCTGGGAACGCCCCACTCATTATTGATCCCCAAAAACCAACCATAGCCAGCTTTCTCCGGGACGAAGGTTACGCAACCGCGCTCGTGGGTAAATGGCACTTGGGATTGGGAAGTGCCGCTGAACCTTTGGATTGGAATGGTGAGATTAAACCGGGACCGCGTGAAGTAGGTTTCGAATACTCTTTTCACATTGCCGCCACCGGCGACAGGGTTCCTTCGGTTTATATCGAAAACGGATTCATCCAGGACCTGGATCCCAATGATCCCATCTCAGTGAGTTATGGGGATCCTGTAGGTAACGAACCAACAGGCATTTCTCATCCGCATCTGCTAAAAGTCCAGGCTGACGAACAACACTCAGGAACGATCGTCAACAATGTCAGCCGCATTGGTACGATGACTGGTGGACAAAAAGCACGATTTAAAGATGAAGATATGGCTGACCGGTTTGTTGAAAAAGCGGTCGGTTTTATCGAGCGCGAAAAGGACAAACCTTTCTTTCTGTATTTCGCGACTCACGATAATCATGTCCCGCGCTTACCGCATCCGCGTTTTCTAGGTTCCTCCAGTCTGGGACCCCGTGGTGATGCGATCATGGAGTTTGACTGGTGCGTGAAACAGATTGTTCTTGCGGTGGAAGAAAACGGACTCACCGAGAACACCTTGATCATTCTTTCGAGCGACAATGGCCCAGTGCTTTTTGATGGCTATTGGGACAGTGCCATTGAAATGCAGGGAGACCACAAGGCCGCCGGCCCGTGGCGCGGAGGAAAGTACGGTCGTTGGGAAGGTGGCACCCGCATGCCATTTATTGTATCCTGGCCTGGTACTATTGAATCCGGAATCTCGGAGGCTATTGTAAGCCAGGTAGACCTCTTTGCTTCCATCGCCGCGCTGGTTGGTAAGAAGCTACCCAAGGGTGCTAGCGATGATAGCCAAAATATGTTACCGGCTTTATTAGGAGAATCACCGACTGGAAGAGATTATCTGGTTGAAGAAGCGCTCGAGGACATCGCTATTCGGCAAGGAAATTGGAAATACATACCACCCGGAAAGTCTGGCACCGTACGTCATCGTCTTGGGATCGATAAGAATGAAAATACACCTGTTCCAAAGGGAGGCTTCTTGTTTCATCTGACCGAAGATCCTATGGAGCAAAACAACTTGGCAAGCCGGTATCCTGAGAAGGTTAAGGAACTGAGGGCGATCCTTGAAAAAGAGGCTCCTGGTAAGCTTTGAGATTTAGGAATTAATGCAGCGCTTGGTTGCCGATTTCAAATCCTCCGTCGATGAGCAGTGTCTGGCCGGTTACCAAGTCAGAACCTGTAATAATGCTAAGAATGGCATCTGCCACATCTTCTGGTGCACAAACGTTTTTCAGTGGGGTTACGTTTTCTTTTTGAGCAATTTTTTTGTCGTAGTTTTCACCGAGTCCTTTTCTGAGCCAGTCTCCCTTGATGATGCCGGGAGCCACGGAGTTTACTCGCGTTTGTGGTCCAAACACTCGAGCTAACGAAATGGTCATATTAACCACGGCCGCTTTTGAGCAAGAGTAGGGGATGCAGCTACCAGCAGCGTTAAAGGCTGCCGCGCTTGATACGGTGACAATTTCTCCGTTTCCAGAGGCATCTAAAAATGGCTTCGCCGCCCGAGCACACTGGAAGGGGCCCTTCAGGTTTACGTCCATGATACGTGACCAGACGTCGTCAGTCACTGCTTCCAAATCAGAATGAGGAATAAAGTCCGTTGTTCCGGCATTGTTCACCAAGATATCGAGCCTCCCAAAGGTGTCAGCGGCCATTTGCATCATTCCGCGGCATACGGAATCGTCCGCGACATCGCCTTGATAAAGGATGGCTTTGACTCCCGAGCTGTCCGCCTCAGCACGCACCTTTTCCGCTGCTTCCTTTGAATTGCCGTAGTTAATCAGAACGGAACAACCGCCTTTCGCCAGGGCCAATGCTGTTGCTGCGCCTACACCTCGGCTTGCTCCCGTAATCACTGCTGCTTTGCCTTTGATATCCATAATGTAAATCTTGCCTAAAATCTTTGTAGCTTAACTTCTCTTTGCGAGCACTTCTTTCTCATACGAATCAATCGGTGTCATTAAACCTAGATCCACCGGCGTCTCCTGGGATTCGCAATAGTGATTCCATACGGCACCGAAGGGCATGGACTTGAGTGATTCAAATAGCGCCATTCGGGAAGTATAATTGCCTTCACTTTCCAGGTTTTGCAATTTCGTAGTTGGCTCAAGCAAAGCTATCAATAAAGCGCGCAGAATGTTGCGGGTGCCAATTGACCAGGCAGCTACCCGGTTAATGCTGGCATCAAAGAAATCAAGTCCAACATGAGTGCGCTCCAGGTAGTTCCCAACTACCAATTCTCGTGCGATTGACTGTAGATCGTCGTTCAGAACGATTACGTGGTCGCTGTCCCAGCGTACACCTCGGCTGACGTGTAACAAGAGTCTGGGTACGTAGAGCATGACCGACGAGATTTTGTCCGCAATCGATTCAGTGGGGTGAAAGTGGCCTGCATCGAGACAGAGCACGGTCTGGTTTTTAATGGCATAACCCAGGTAGAATTCATGGGAACCAACCACGTAGCTTTCTGATCCCAGGCCGAAGAGTTTGCATTCTACTGCATCCAAATTGTGGGCCGGGTTCAGTTTTTCTTCCAGAGTGGCGTTAAGAGATTCTGTGAGTAACTCGCGTGGGCCTCTTCTATCTGCCGGCGTGTCTTTAAGTCCATCGGGTATCCAGATATTAGTGACGCAAGTGTTGTTGAGTTCGCGGCCAAAGAATGCACCAATCTTTCGGCTTCGTTTACCATGCTCGATCCAGAAATCACGTATATGTTTGTCGGGGTGGGAGAGGGTAAACCCATCGTTTGCGAGAGGGTGGGAAAAGTAAGTGGGGTTGAAGTCGAGTCCGAGTTCCTGTGCTTTGGCCCAGTCGACCCAGGATTGGAAGTGAGATTCTTCAATCTCCGTCCTGTCTATCTTTTTACCGCCATGATCGAGGTAGCTGGCGTGCAGGTTGAGGCGGTGTTTACCTGGCACTAAAGAGTAAACCATTTCCAGGTCGCTGCGCAGTTCATCAATTGTTCTGGCCCGACCCGGATAGTTCCCGGTTGCCATGATGCCTCCTCCGGTTATGGCTGAGTCACCTTCAAAGCCAGCAACATCATCTCCTTGCCAGCAGTGCACAGAAATCGGAATCTTTGCCAGTTGTTCAAGGGCTGTATCAGTATCTACACCGATGGTTGCATATTGTTCTTTTGCGGATGCGTAATTGGAATCGGTTGTCATAAAATTGTTGAGATTTCTGGAGGAATGATGTGTTAGGCGAGCAAAATTTCCACGCCTTGTTTCTTTATGTGGGTAATGAGATTTTTAGGTGCCTCTTTGTTTGTGACCAAGACGTCGACCGATTTCCAGCCACATAAATGTGTAAATGAATGTCGACCAATTTTGCTGGCATCGAGGCAGAACACGATCTTTTTGGCTGATTCTATCATAGCCGTTTGAATATCTATTAAAAGCATATGCGAGTTCATGATTCCGTCCTCGGTTGCACCGCCTCCACCGAGTATGGCTATGTCCGCGCTTAATGATCGGTAGGCTTTTACTGCCAATTCGCCGACAAGCACTTGCAGGCGTGGGTAGATTACGCCTCCTGTCACGACGACCTCAATTTCCCGGTGGGCCGCGTAGTGATTGGCGATGGATAAACTGTTGGTTACTATGTGTGGCGTTTTATTCTCAAGCTTCCGAGCGACTTCAAAGATGGTCGTTCCAGCATCGAGAAAGACGTTCTGATTCGGAGGGATCAAACTGGCGCACAACACTGCAACCCGTTCCTTCGCGTCTCTTTCAACCTTCTGGCGCTGAGAAAAAATAAACTCCTTGTTGGCCGCTTGTATGAGCCGCGCTCCGCCATGCGTGCGCTTGATTCGTCCGGTATCGGCCAGCTGGCCTAGATCCCGCCGCACGGTTGATAGGGAAGCATCAACCTTTTCCGATAACTCTTCCAAGGAAGCGAATTCTACTTTTTGTAGGTATTCTTCGATTAACTTGTGGCGGTGCTCGGCTTGCATGATATGGCCGAAATTGGAAGATTATGAAAGATATTGCAAACTTTTGATTTGACTATTTTTCGCCTATTAGCCGATATCTTGCAAACAATGAACGAAGCATCTTTTGAATCTCTTTTGAGTTTATGTCACCAGTTGGGTAGTCCCGAGTGGCACCTGGCAATTCTTGGTGAAGGCAATGCTTCCACACGTTTGAATGACTCCGCTTTTGCAGTGAAGGGAAGTGGGCACTCGCTTGGATCTCTGACTCGTGATGGGATCGCTATTTGCAATTTTGAAAAGCTTATCGAAGCTGCCGAATTGTCCGAAGCTATTACAGACTCTGATGCAATTCTACTCGAATCGCGAGTAAATCAGACAGGGGTAAAACCTTCTGTAGAGGCTATGTTTCATGCCTGGCTCCTTACATTGCCCGGAGTTAAATTTGTCGCGCATACCCATCCGGTTGCGGTGAATCAGATACTCTGCAGCGAGCACGGACAAATTTTCGCTGATCAACGTGTTATACCGGATCAGGTGGTCTGCTGTCAGGCCAAGTCGCTGTGGATCCCTTATGTCGATCCTGGCGTGGACCTGGCTCGGGAGATTGCAAAACGGACACGTGTTTTTATCGCCGAAAACGGAATAGCGCCGAATTCGATTCTCTGCCAAAATCATGGACTCATAACCCTGGGGCCAACGGCCGATGCAGCGTGGGGTGCCATGATCATGATGGAAAAGACAGCCCAGGTTTTTGTCGGAGCAGCATCAATCAGCAAAAACGGATTACCGGTTTTCATGCCACCAGAAGAAGTGGCCCGTATCGTGGGTCGCCCTGACGAGGAGTATCGCAGACAGATTTTAAATTTCTTATGAGCACATCTAATTATAAGCATGTAAACTATCTATGGGATGATTCTGTTGTTGAGGGGATGACTCCCCTGCAGCGACTGACCTATCGATCAAACATCCTGGGATCAGATCTACGGATCACCAACACGGGCGGTGGAAACACCTCAAGTAAAGCCGTTGAGAAAGATCCTCTTACCGGAGCTGAGGTCGATGTGCTTTGGGTAAAAGGATCCGGAGGTGATTTGCGCACCTCCAAGGATGAAAACTTCGCGTCCTTGTATATGGATAAGGTCTTCAGCCTCGAAGGTATTTACAGAAATGCTCCCGTGTCTGGTGTGAAAACCGATATCGAGGATGAGATGGTAGCGATGTATAAACACTGCACTTATGGCCTCAATCCGCGGGCATCCTCCATCGATACACCCTTGCACGCTTTTATTCCGGGAAGGCACGTAGACCATATGCATCCGAATATGGTGATCGCCATTGCAGCTGCTGAAAGAGGCGCACAGTTGACTGAGGAGATTTACGGCGACGACATGGTGTGGACTGAATGGCAACGCCCGGGGTTTGATCTCGGTTTGAGTTACCGTGATGTCATCGCTAGTAATGCTCGATGTAAGGCGATCATGATGGGGCAGCATGGGGTTATTAATTGGGCGGATGACGACAAAGCCTGTTATCAATTAACTTTGGATCTCATTGAGCGGGCATCTGCTTTCATTGAAAAAGCCTCCGAAGGGAAGCCGGTATTCGGTGGTATGAAATACGGTCAGGTATCCGAATCCCAAAGACGTAGCTATTTTGTTAAGCTGTTGCCGTGGCTTCGTGGGAAGGTTTCAAAAGACCAGCGCTTCATTGGAACGATTCAGACGGATGAAACGATGATGCAATTCGTAAATTCTTTCGATGCGGCACGGCTGGCTGAATTGGGCACGAGTTGTCCGGATCATTTTTTACGAACGAAAATAAAACCGCTCTATATTGATTGGGATGCATCGTCCGAATCGTTCGATCAACTTAAGGGAAAAATTGAAGAAGGGTTGGCGAAGTATGTAGAAGACTATCAGGCCTATTACGATCGTTGTAAGCATGCCGACTCACCGGAGATTCGCGCCGCGGTGCCTACGGTGGTTTTGATTCCGGGTTTGGGAATGATCGCGTGGGGTAAAAACAAAAGTGAATCGCGCGTTACCGCGGAGTTTTATAATTGTGCTATTGAAGTAATGCGTGGTGCTGAAGCAGTAGACCGTTACCGTGGATTGCCCGAGCAGGAAGCATTTGATATTGAGTACTGGCAACTTGAAGAAGCAAAACTTCGTCGTATGCCTCCGGAACAGTCCTTGGCTCGTCAGGTGATTGCAGTAGTTGGTGCCGGAAATGGCATCGGTCGTGAAATTGCGGAACGCATCGTGCCGGAAGGTGCTCATGTTGTCGCAGCGGATCTTAGTTTGGAAGCTGCAGAGAGCACGGTGGTAGCGATTACCGCTAAACATGGGGAAGGTATCGGAGTAGCCGGTAGCGGAATATCTTCGTGTGGACCAGCTATCGCATCGGCGGTGAATATTACTGATCGCAATTCCGTAGAGGCAATGATCGAAGAAGCCATTCTTGCCTATGGCGGCGTCGATTCCGTGGTGGTGACCGCTGGTATTTTTGTGCCACCTGACAATACCGGGCATATTGCTGACGATCGTTTTTCTCAGACGTTTGATATCAACGTGAAGGGTAGTTACATTGTGGTCGATGCGATGAAGGAGCACGTGTTTGATCTTCAAGGTCTCACGGGCAATGTGGTCCTGACTACCAGCGCCAACGCGGTGGTATCGAAGAAAGGGAGTGTGGCCTACGACACCAGTAAGGCTGCCGCTAATCACCTGGTTCGTGAACTTGCCATTGAATTGTCCCCAAACATTCGCGTAAACGCGATTGCACCCGCTACCGTGGTCAAAGGAAGCACGATGTTCCCTCGTGATCGTGTCATATCTTCATTGATTAAATACGATATCGTGTTCAACGAAAGCGATGACGATAACAGCTTGCGAAACAAGTTGGCGGAATTCTACGCTCAGCGAACTCTCACTAAGTCGCCCATCACACCTGCCGATCAAGCCGAAGCAGCTTACCTCTTGCTTACCGGAGCTCTTTCGAAAACAACCGGTCATGTCATCCCCGTCGATGGTGGCCTTGCGGATGGATTTCTGCGATAGTTTGAAGTAATTATTTTATTTATTCCCAACAGCCGATACCAACCGATAATGAACCCAGCCTCCGTTTACCTAGCGATTGATCTCGGGGCAACGAGTGGCCGGGTTATGGCTGGAATCGTTGACGATCAACGAATCGAACTTCAGGAAATGAATCGTTTCCCGACGAAGGGAATTGAAGATTCGGGCTCCTGGCATTGGGATGTGGAGAATATCCTTACCCATGTTATTGAGGGGCTAAAAAAAGCCTGTGTTACCTACGGCGACCGCATTGCAGGTATTGGAGTTGATACGTGGGGAGTGGACTACGCGCTGCTCGATAAAGAAGGTCGTCTTCTTGGGAATCCGTTTATGTACCGGGACAAGCGAACCGAAGGCATCGAGGAGCGTATCCAAAAAATAATCTCCCGCGAAACCATATACCAGGAGACCGGTATCCAGTTCATTTTTTTCAATTCGATTAACCAGCTGTTTTCTGAAAAAGAATTGCGAAGCGAAGTACTTAATCAAGCGAGTGACTTATTGTTTATGCCTGACCTCTTTAACTACTGGTTGTGCGGCGAAAAAATCCAAGAACGCTCCATGGCCAGCACTAGCCAATTGCTCAATCCAAAAACGGGAGCTTGGTCAGATGTTCTGATCGAGGCACTAGATTTTCCAAAACAGTTGTTTAAACCCATCACTGAACCCGGCACGAGAATCGGGACGCTCCTTCCTTTGATTCAGGAACAGACAGGGCTTGGTCCTGTTCCGGTTTTTGCCGTCGCAGGACACGATACCGGATCCGCGGTGGCTGGGTCGCCATTAAGAGCAGATGCCCCTGCATTCCTGAGCTCGGGTACATGGTCCCTGATGGGAATTGAGTCGGAGGTGCCTATTATAAATCAGGATTCGCGAGTCGCCAGTTACTCCAACGAAGCGGGGGTGGAGGGAACCACGCGGTTTCTGAAAAATATTTGCGGGATGTGGCTGGTGGAACTGCTGAAAGAAGAATGGCATGCTGCCGGCGACCATATTGATTACGATGGGATGATGGACCTCGCCCGGGAAGCCGAGCCCTTCCGGTCCATTATTGATCCTGATGACGCTTCCTTTGCGAGACCGGGACCTATTACTGGCCGAATTCAGCATTATTGCCGAAGGAACAAGCAGTGCGTGCCCGAAAGCAAGGCACAGTATATCCGAACTGTATTCGATAGCCTGGCCTGTAAATACCGAATTGTCTTTGATCAGTTGAAGGATTTGTCGGGAAAGTCCTTGACCGAACTTCGTGTCGTGGGCGGAGGTAGCCAGAATGACTTGTTAAATCAATGTACCGCAAATGCGCTCAATTGTCCTGTTTACGCCGGACCTATTGAAGCCACTTCTTTCGGGAACGTCCTCATGCAATTGCGGGGAGCTGGAAAAATCGGTTCTCTTGCATCTGGTCGTCAAATGGTTGTTGAGTCATTCTCTGACAAAACGTATAAGCCCATTGAATCAGGTTGTTGGGTCCGTCCTGTCATAGTACTGAGAGAGTTGATAGGGACAAAATGAATTTTATCCCGGATTATCGGAGGTATACGAAAATAGTGAATGGTTGATTTGCTCAATTGGAGGGTTTGTGAACAAATGTTTCCAAAGAGTTAGATCTGCCGCAGTTGGAAAACCTTGTGGAAGTTGAATTGGTGCATGGTTGAGGATCGTTTTCTAAACCGTAGCTTTTGGTGATTAGCCTACGGGGATTTGATAGGTGTCCGTTTCCCGCCGTTTCAGGTCGGTTTTTTGTTAAAATATTTCATTAAACTAGTTGTAATCATGATAAACTTCTCTGAGAACCCCACGGTATTTTTATTTGGCACGGTGATTGACGAGCATTTGGAATGGGATACCTAGATCATGCTGGGA